>WLMW01000015.1 GCA_009700025.1 Actinomycetota bacterium | reverse complement strand
GCTGCAGCTCCTGCTGCTTGACGCGCTAGGTGTCCTGTTTCAAAACGAATCTCTCGTTTTCCGAACTTTCCGTTATCAATTACTGCAACGGCTGATTGAACCTCTTGACCCTCCATGGGTCCTCCTTTGTCTCGACTACCCACATCGAGTGAAAACAATGAATCTCCGATCGAAGTTCACGCACGCCTACATAAGGCTCTTGCGGAAACCACTACCGAGGACCATTGATCCTCTAGTGGGTAGGTATTACTTTTTTATTTAGCGGCGAATACCGAGCTTTTCGATAATCGCACGGTAGCGATTGATATCTGTCTTTGCGAGATACTGAAGAATTCGACGGCGACGACCTACGAGTAACAAAAGTCCACGACGGTTGTGGTGGTCATGTGGGTTGGTCTTTAAGTGCGTGGTGATCTCTTCAATGCGCTTGGATAGCAAAGCGACCTGAGTTTCAGGACTTCCCGTATCAGTTGGAGTCGATCCGAACTGTGCGACGATTGCTGCTGTTGCCTCTGTTGTTAGTGCCATGTTTGGTGCTCCTATTTATCTGATGATTACGGGGTTTTCCGGTTTACCTCACGGAAAATCGCTTTCTCGTTGAGCCCATAGGTTACCAGCGAGGCTGTGGATACGTGAAATCGTGGCTGACCGGGAAGATTTTGAGCCTATTGGCCCACCTTATTGCGGGCGACTAAGTTCAAAACCCGGTCGCCGCTACTCCTTGAGCGCGGCAATCGCAGCTTTTATAAGCGGCAAGGCCTCATCGATAGTTTGTAGGAAGGATGCGTTCACTTGAATCCACACGCCATGAATCAAAAGGTTGACTCCCCAGATATGCATCTCATCAGCTCCGGTTGAACCCTCTTTGAGTATGACTGCATCGCTCTCATCTATGCCCGGCAAATCGATCGCTATTTGTCCGTCCGCAAGCCACTGAGATTTTTTCTTATCCCATTGCGCCGAATCCAGATTGCCAAATAAAACCGTTCCGCCAACTTCGGCAACTTGTATGCCGTATGTACATGCAATTCCACCGTTATTTATCGCATCGTAGAGATCTGTACCAACTGAGGGTTGCCAATCTGTAACCACATACTTTGAACCTGGTACCGCAGCATCAAAGGCACTCACTAAGCCTGGAATTTCACAAGAAACAGGTGCAGACATTTTCATCCCCTGATGTGCATCTGGAGATGCCTGCGCACAACCAGATAAAAGTAATAGCGCACATGCCAGACCGATAAGTTTTCTCAAGTTCATGAAGTAATGATATTACATTTGCAAATCTAGAGCTCGGTCAATTCCCGTGCCTTAGCGCAATCTTGCGCCATTTGAACAAGTAGTGGTTCAAGACCATCAAAAACTAAAGTGTCACGAAGTCGCCAACCAAACTCAATCGTCGCTGACTTGGTATATAAATCTAAGCCCACTTGATCAAGTGCGTAAGCTTCAACTTGTCGACCACGTTTGCCAGCAAACGTTGGATTGGTGCCAATTGAAATTGCCGCTGGCCAACGGTCGATGCCAACGGTTAGCCAGCCCGCATATATACCATCAGATGGGACCGTTTGATTATCCAAATCTCCTAAATTCGCAGTGGGATAACCAATTTCACGGCCACGCTTTTCACCATGAACAACGATTCCATCTAAGCGATGTGGCCTGGTGAGTAGTTCACGGGCTTTTTCAACGTTTCCATCGGTAATAAGTTTTCTAATTCGCGTAGAAGAAATAACTTCACCATCTTCTGGTGCTAAATCTAAAACAATTGTTTCAAATTCGGTGTGAGTTTTAAGGCTTTCGACGGTTCCAGCGGCTTTATGACCATATGTAAAGTTTTTACCGACGATAACTGTGGATGCATGTAACTGTTGAACAAGTATTTTGTTCACGAAATCTTCTGGTGTCATAGTCGCAAACTCAGGGGTAAAGCGCATGACTGCCACTTGATCTGCATTATGAATTTTTAGCAGTTCAATGCGATCTGTCAGCACAGTTAATAAAGTTGGAGCCTTATCCGGTGAAAATATGCTCACTGGATGGGGGTCAAAAGTTAATGCGATGATTTTCTCATCCCCAGCGATTGCCTTTGCCCGGTTAAGAATTGCCTGGTGCCCCTTATGGACCCCATCAAAGACCCCGATGATGACAACACTCATGGATTCAATATTACCTTTTAATGCGCCGCGGCGAATACAGCAATTGGCTTTGCTTGGCCATCTTTGTTGGCAAGAAGAGCAACTAACTGATTATCACCACTCAAACCAGCATAAATTTCATTAGTTGGATTACTTGTAAGGGATCGCCCGAATGAGAGTTCTTGGCATTCATCGAGCGCTAATTCTCGCGGAGCAAAAACTGTGCGAGCGACATCAGATAATGCAGATGGTGTGAAATCCCCACTCTTTAATTGAGTTAATGAGATTGCCTGGGTTAATCCAAAACTTGCAACTCGACTGCGCCGCAGCGAAGACAGATGTCCACCGACACCAAGCGCATTGCCACAATCTCTGGCTATTGCTCTGATGAAAGTTCCAGCAGAGCATGTAACTTCAATATCCACTTCAATGGTTAATTCTGAGTGGCGAATGTTGAGAATATCTAACTGCGATATGGTGACTTCGCGTGCAGCAAGCTCGACAACTTCACCTGCACGTACACGATCATAAGCACGTTCACCATTAACCTTAACTGCTGATACTGAACTTGGTCGCTGCAAGATTGTGCCGTGCATTTTTGATAACTCTGATTCAATACTTTCGTCGGTTATTCCAGTGACGTTGCCTTTAGATACCACTTCGCCTTCGGCATCATCAGTCACTGTTGCTGCACCTAAAACAACTGTTGCTTGATAAGTTTTATCCCCGTCGGTGATGTATTGCAGCAATCGTGTTCCGTTATTGAAACCCAAAACTAAAATTCCTGTCGCCATGGGATCCAGTGTGCCCGCATGTCCAACTTTTCGTGTTCCAAGGGCACGTCGCGCGATTGCGACCACGTCGTGGCTTGTCATTCCTGGCTCTTTATCTACAACCAGAAAGCCGTGCTCGATGATTACTCCGACTCGATAATGCGTGGGGCTTTATATGGATCTTCTCCCCCTGCATAAGTCGCATTTTTGCGAAGTGCTGCAACTTCGGCATCTTGTGCATGCACGCGCTCTAGCAGTGAATCGAGAGCTTTCGCACTCTCCGGCAAACCATCTTCAAAGAACTCGATAGATGGTGTGATCCGCAGGCCAAGCTCGCGGCCGAGTGCTGATCGGATTGCACCTTTGGCACTGTCCAATGCGGCCGCAGTAGATGCACGTGCATCCTCATCGCCAAGAACTGTGTAGAAAACTGATGCCATTTGTAAGTCGCCCGTGACGCGCGCATCAGTGACAGTGACAAAGCCAAGACGTGGATCTTTGATCTTTGTCTCAAGAATCTGTGCCACCACCACTTTAATGCGGTCAGCAACTTTTAATGTACGGTGTGATGGACTCATTATTTATACTCGCTTTTTCTCGCGCATCTCAAATACTTGAATAACATCTCCGATTGCGATCTCCTTCATATTGCCAAGACCGATTCCGCACTCGAAGCCCTCTTTAACTTCAGTTGCATCATCTTTAAATCGCTTTAATGAATCAATCGTTAAGTCATCAACTAGTACCTGATCGCCACGCAAAATGCGCGCCTTTGCATTGCGTCGGATGATTCCATCCTTAACGATGGATCCAGCAATATTTCCAGCCTTTGATGATTTGAATATCTCTCGTACTTCAGCATTACCCAAAACAACCTCTTCATAGATTGGCTTGAGCAGACCCTTGAGTGAGAGTTCAACTTCATCGATTGCTTGATAAATAACTGAGTAGAAACGAACTTCAACTCCCTCTTGGTCTGCAAAAATTGCGGTTTGTGGTTCAGGCTTAACGTTAAAGCCAATCACAACTGCAGTTGATGCTGATGCCAAAGTGATATCACTCTTAGTTATTGCGCCAACACCACGGTGAATTACGCGAAGATCCACTTCAGCGCCAACATCGAGTGCCATCAACGCCTCTTCGAGTGCTTCAACCGAGCCACTCACGTCTCCCTTGAGAATCAAGTTAAGAGTTGAGACCTTTGACTGTTCCATGAAGTCTTCCAGTGAAACCTTCTTGCGTGCCTTAGCCAATTGAGCATTTCGCTCAGCAGCTTGGCGCTTTTCTGCAATCTGGCGAGCCGTACGATCTTCATCGGCAACCAAGAATGTGTCTCCAGCACTTGGTACTGATGTAAATCCGAGAACTTGAACCGGACGAGATGGTCCAGCTGTTTCAACGCTATCGCCATTTTCATCGAGCATCGCACGGACACGGCCGAATGAACCACCGGCAACGATTGCATCTCCAACTTTCAAAGTTCCGCGTTGGACCAACACAGTTGTCACTGGACCACGACCACGATCAAGGTGAGCTTCAATAGCAACACCACGAGCGCTGTCGTCGGCGATTGCCCGCAAATCAATTGCAGCATCTGCGGTCAAAAGAATTGACTCAATTAAATCATCAACACCTTGTCCTGACTTTGCAGAGACGTTCACGAAAATAGTCTCTCCGCCGTACTCTTCAGCGATTAAGTTGTACTCGGTGAGCTGTTGACGGACTTTGTCGGCGTTTGCGCCTTCTTTATCCATCTTGTTTACTGCAACAACGATTGGAACATCGGCGGCTTGTGCGTGGTTTAACGCTTCAATTGTCTGGGGCATGATGCCATCGTCGGCAGCAACAACAAGAACTGCAATATCAGTTACCTTGGCACCGCGAGCACGCATAGCGGTAAACGCCTCGTGACCTGGTGTATCGATAAAAGTAATCGCACGATTAACGCCGTTGTGATCATGATGGATTTGATAAGCACCAATGTGCTGAGTAATTCCACCAGCTTCAGATTTCATTACCTCGCTCTTGCGAATCGCATCAAGAAGAGATGTCTTACCGTGATCGACGTGACCCATGACAGTTACAACTGGTGGGCGTGCAACAAGCATCTCCGGATCAAGTGCTGCAAGTTCATCAGCTAAATCAATATCAAATCCTTGTAGAAGCTCACGATCTTCATCTTCAGGGCTAACAATTTGAATTTCATAACCAAGTTGCACGCCGAGAATTTCAAATGTATCTGCATCGACGGACTGTGTAGCGGTGACCATTTCACCTAAGTGGAACAGTGCTGCAACTAATGCTGCTGGATCTGCACCAATTTTGTCTGCAAAGTCGGCCAATGAAGAGCCGCGTCGCATACGGATGGGGGTTTTTCCATCGCCGTGCGGAATAACTGCACCACCCAATTGTGGCGCTTGCATATTGTCGAACTCATCGCGAAGTGCTTTACGCGATTTAGCTTTACGACCTGATTTCTTGCTTGCATTTTTTCCAAATGCTCCACCTGCGCCACCGCGTTGCGGTGGACGTCCACCACCCGGACGCGTTGGTGCACCGCCTGGTGCTGCTGGCGCGCCTGAACCAGAGTTTTTATACGGCGATCCTGGTGTTGGTGCACCACCTGTGCGTGGAGGAAAACCTGCACCGGGTGCAGGACGTGAACTTGGTGGACGTGCTGCAAAACCTGGTCGTACTGATCCCGGACGTGCACCCGCCATTCCTGGACGAGGTGCACCAGTTGGTCGTTGAGGTGGACGTGGAACCGCTCCGCCAGTTGAAAATGGATTGTTGCCTGGACGCGGTGGACGCGGAACCGCTCCGCCAGTTGAAAATGGATTGTTGCCCGGACGCGGCGCTGTCTTTGCCGCTTCAGTTGCTGGTGCATCTTCTGCCGCACGAAAGGCCTCTGCCTTTGCATGTAGCTCGGCCTTATGTAAATCTGCGCGAATCTGTTCTGCCTTGAGAACTTCTAGATCTACACCTAGCTCTGCGGCAAGTGATGCGGCTTGTTCAGCAGTAACTTCTTCTTTTGGTTTAGCTGCAGATTTCTTCGCGGCAGCCTTCTTGACAGGCTTTTTTTCTTCGACCGGCTTTGCATCTGGAAACATCTCGATGAGCTTTCGCACGACTGGTGCTTCTACTGTTGAAGATGCTGATTTTACAAACTCACCCATATCTTGGAGCTTTGCAAGAACTTCCTTGCTCTCCATACCGAGTTGCTTTGCTAACTCGTGTACGCGGACCTTTGACACATTTTCCCCTGTCTTGGCCCGCACGTAATTCACATGCAAGCCCTAGTTGTTCGACCTCATAGTTCTAGCGAGCTCATGTGAGTTTCATATCTTTCATATCCATTTCATCAGTCGTGCAACTGTTCGTTGCAGGGGTCTATCGTATCTAATGAGGGCCCTGTTTACATAATGGGATTATCGGGATGAATGTCGATGCGCCACCCAGTTAAGCGTGCGGCTAAGCGTGCATTTTGCCCATCTTTGCCAATTGCCAAAGAGAGCTGATAATCGGGAACCACCACTTTTGCACACCGACCCGCCAAATCTGTTATCTCGACGGAAACTACTTTGGATGGAGCAAGCGCATTTGCTACAAATGAGGCAGGATCCTCAGACCAATCGACGATATCAATTTTTTCCCCATGGAGTTCGTCCATGACTGCACGCGCACGCGATCCCATTGGGCCAATAAGTGAGCCTTTAGGACTGACCCCGGCGCGGTGGGATTTCACGGCAACCTTAGTGCGATGCCCAGCTTCGCGGGCAACGGCCATTATTTCAACGATGCGGTCATTAATTTCTGGAACTTCAAATGCAAATAATTGTTTTACAAGTGCAGGGTGAGAACGTGACAACATAATCTCTGGCCCTTTTAAGCCCTGCTTGACTTCAACAACAAAACATTTTATTCGATCACCGTGGTTATAGATCTCACCGGGAACTTGCTCCTGTGGTGGAATTCGTCCCTCTGTGCGGCCCAAATTAACGTTAATCATCTTTGGATCACGACCTTGTTGAACAACTCCAGAAATTACATCCCCGACATTTGCGGTGAACTCACCAACAATTGAGGCATCATTTGTCTCGCGCATCTTTAATTTAATTATCTGACGAGCAGTCGAAGTTGCAACACGGGAAAAACCTTCTGGCATATCTGGCTCATCGCCAATTTTTTCGCCAATTTCATTAAATTGTGGAACCAGAATTGAAATTTCACCTGTTTCACGATCCAAATGTGCCCGTGCATGGCGCTTTGCTTCTTCCATTTGGTTGTATGCAGTTAGCACCCCAATTTCAATTCCCTGAATTAGCTGCTCAAGAGGAATTGTTTTTTCAGTTGTTAGCGCAATTAAAGCACTCATCTCGACATGCATTTAATTATCATCCTTACGATTGAATTCAACTTCTACGTTGGCGCGCTTAATATCTGCTAAAACAACTGTGTGGGTTTTCATTCGACCCTTAATATTCTCGATAAAAGTTGCATCTTCATCGCGAAGCTCTGTAAGTCTGGCGGTGAGAGTAGTTCCATCAATCATCACCATAGTGATAATTCGAGTGAGATTTTTCTCCCAGTGGCGGCGCAAAGTTAAGGGCCGGTCTACACCAGGTGATGTGACTTCAAGGGTAAATGCATCATCAATCAAAGTAGATTCGTCTAAGAGCTCTGAGATTAAGCGTGAAACCACGGTGACTTCATCCAAATTTAATGGCTTTGCTCCATCAACTACACAAGTGACAATTCGATGGCTACCAGGATTAGTTACTTGAACCTGCTCAAGATAAAAACCGGCATTTTCAACGGCGGGAGTGAGCATTGCTAAGAGTGAATCGTGCAGTGACATAATTATCTACTTTCTTATTAAGTTGTAGAGACAATTGTAACTAGAAACTCTGAAAAGTATCAATTCCGACTTTAATTATTAAGGCAACGGTCACGATGAGAAAAACCTTGCGGACCAATGTTGATCCCCCACGAATAGCCAAACGAGAACCAATAACCGCGCCAGTCACATTTGCAACGCCAAGTGCCAAACCAATCTGCCACAGAACCGCGCCATGAATACCGAAAATGAGAATCGCCCCAAGATTTGTTGAAACATTCACCACCTTAGCAATTGCTGAAGCGGTAATAAATGCATAACCAAATGATGCGACTAAAACTAGCATCAAAAAAGAGCCAGTCCCAGGTCCAAATATTCCATCGTAAAAACCAATGACGGCTCCGGCTATAACCGCAATCTGAATTCTGCGTTTTAAGTGATGGCGAAGGAGTTCGAATTTTCCCAATTCAGGTTTGAGCCAGGTATAAATAGCAACAATGACTAAAAGAGTTAAAACTAGTGGTCGCATACTTGAGGTCGGGATGCGCGAAGCAAGGGTTGCCCCCAACGCTGATCCGATAAATGCTGGAAGTGCCATAGCGATTAAAACTTTTGGCTCAGGTTTAATCTGCCTACGATAAAGTCCCGCTGCAGCTGTGGTGCCAAAGACTGCGGCAAATTTATTCGTGCCTAGTACGGTTACGGTTTCACTTTTAGGCAAACCAATGAGTAGTGCCGGAAGTTGAATAAGTCCCCCACCGCCGGCTATAGAGTCAACGAATCCCGCGAAAAATGCCGAAGCTAGCAGAAAGACACCGGTAGATATGGTGATATCAACCAAAACCCTGTCCCTACTTCAAAAGTGTTGAAATCGCGGTAACTGCACCTGATAGAGCAACTTCGCTCTTGTCCCCAGTTCGGCGTAGTCGTATTTCAACGTTGCCATCGGCAAGTGCTTTACCAACAACGACGATAACTGGAATGCCAATAAGTTCGGCATCTTTAAATTTCACGCCAGCACTGGCATCCCTGCGATCATCTAGCATCACTGAGATTCCAATTGCTTCTAAATCAGTACCAAGTTTGAGCGCTGTATCAAAAGGCAAATCTTCTTTTCCAGTTGCCACGATATGCACCTTTGCCGGAGCAATTTCTTGTGGCCAGTTAAGGCCAATCTCATCGCTTGTTTGCTCTGCAATTGCAGCAACTGCTCGAGACACACCAATACCGTATGACCCCATTGTAACAACTTGAGACTTTCCATTCTGATCCAACACCGTCAGGTTTAACGCTTGTGCATATTTTCTTCCCAATTGAAAAATATGTCCGATCTCTATTGCGCGATCAATTACTACCGGTGTTGCACATTCTGGACAAGAATCTCCTGCCCGAACTTCAGCAGCTTCAATATATGCATCTGGGGTAAAGTCGCGGCCATTGACAACGTTACGTGCATGTCGATCTTTTTTGTTGGCACCACTTATCCAGGAAGTTCCTGGAGCAATGCGCGGATCTGCATATACTGTAATTCCAGATTTCTTAGCATCTTGAGGCCCAATGTAGCCTTTAACTAGCGATGGGTGTTTCACAAAATCGGCTTCTTCAAATACTCGCAGTTCGTGTACTCCACCTAAGTTCTCTTGCAAACGCTTAAGATCGACTTCACGATCACCTGGAACTAAAACAGCAATAGCTTTTCCATCTGCTACTAACATAATGTTTTTCAATGTATCTGCAGCGGTATAACCACTGCCGAATTTTTCATTCATGACTGCAACTAAAGAATCTATGGTTGGAGTATTGGGTGTATCTAACTCCTCTAATGGTGGAACTCCTGATGGATCACCAGGGCTAACTGTCGTAATCATCGCTTCCACATTTGCCGCATAACCACATTTAGGACACAGCACATATGTGTCCTCACCAGTTTCGCATGGCGCTAAAAACTCTTCAGATTTTGAACCACCCATTGCGCCAGATACTGCCTTCACAATGTTGTACTTCATCCCTAAACGGTTGAAGCAACTGATATATGCATCGCGGTGTTTTTGATAAGAGACGTCTAGGCCCGCATCATCAACGTCAAATGAGTACGAATCTTTCATGACAAACTCGCGACCTCGAATGATTCCACTGCGCGGACGAGCTTCATCACGATACTTTGTTTGAATCTGATAGATAGATAGCGGTAGATCTTTATACGATGAGTACTCGCTCTTAACCATGAGCGTAAACATTTCTTCGTGGGTAGGTCCTAGTAAATAATCTGCGCCTTTTCTGTCTTGAAGCCGAAAAAGAGATGGCCCATACTCTTCCCAGCGATTAGTGGCCTCATATGCCTCGCGCGGCAAGAGTGCAGGAAAATGTACTTCTTGAAAACCCGCCTGATCCATCTCTTGGCGCACGACATTTTCAATATTGCGAAGTGTAATGACACCCAATGGCAGCCACGAATAAATGCCAGCTGCGATTCGACGGATATAACCCGCACGAACCAAGAGACGATGGCTCGCAACTTCAGCATCGGCTGGATCATCACGCAAAGTACGCAAAAAAAGCGTAGACATTTTTAACATGTGGGGAGCCTATCCAACATCAACGGAAGGCACGCCTGATGCAACGCCCGCAGCTTCCATTTCTTCGGCTAAACGCATTGCCTCTTCAATAAGAGTCTCAACAATCATCGCCTCGGGAACCGTTTTAATTACTTCACCTTTAACAAATATTTGACCTTTACCGTTTCCAGATGCAACACCAAGGTCTGCCTCACGGGCTTCACCAGGACCATTTACTACACAGCCCATAACAGCAACGCGGAGCGGAACTGTCATTCCTTGTAAACCGGCTTGTACTTTTTCAGCCAATGTATAAACATCCACCTGTGCTCGGCCACATGATGGACATGAAACGATTTCAAGTTTGCGTTGGCGAAGATTTAAAGACTCTAGAATAGATATTCCAACTTTTACTTCTTCAACTGGTGGCGCAGATAGCGAAACGCGAATTGTGTCGCCAATTCCTTCAGCCAGTAAAATTCCGAAAGCAGTTGCAGATTTAATCGTTCCCTGAAATATCGGTCCAGCCTCTGTGACACCTAGATGCAATGGATAATCACACTGTGCAGCTAAAAGGCGATAAGCCTTCACCATAGTGACGGGATCATGATGTTTAACGGATATTTTTATATTAGAAAAACCATGCTCTTCAAATAATGATGCCTCCCAAAGAGCCGACTCTGCCAATGCTTCTGGCGTAGCTTTTCCATACTTTGCAAGAAGTCTTGGATCGAGTGATCCTGCATTTACTCCGATACGAATTGGAATCCCGGCATCTCCGGCTGCTTTTGCAACCTCTTTAACTTTGTCGTCAAACTGCTTAATATTGCCAGGATTAACGCGCACTGCAGCACAGCCTGCATCAATTGCTGCAAAAATATATTTTGGCTGGAAGTGAATATCTGCAATCACTGGTATCTGTGATTTTTTCGCAATCTGCGCGAGTGCATCAGCATCATCCTGACTTGGAACGGCAACACGGACAATCTGACATCCTGCAGCAGTGAGCTCAGCTATCTGTTGCAACGTTGCATTCACATCAGAAGTCAGCGTTGTACACATCGATTGGACACTAACCTGCGAATTGCTTCCAACGCCAACTTTGCCAACCATCAACTGCTTAGTTACACGTCGGGGGGCTAACGTCGGTGGAGGTGCACTTGGGATTCCTAGATCTACCATGGCGCTATTCTGCCGTAATAAGGCCTTATTGGCTAAAGATTAAGCATGACTGGATTGACAATATCTGCCACAAGCAAAAGAACTGTCAGCGCGGCCAGAATCACAAAAACCACCATTGTTATCGGTGTTAACACTGTTACATCAATAGCCGCAGGTCTCGAACGTCCTCGCAGTCGCGCCACAAAAGCTCGAATCTCGTCGGCGATTGCAACCGCCATATGTCCCCCATCAAGAGGCAGGATTGGTAGAAGATTAAAAATACCAACAAAAATATTCAGGCTAGCAATGATAAGAACAAACGTTGCTAACCGTTCCATTCCAGATAGTTGATTGCTGCCTATCGCCTGACCGGAAACTCGCGCAACCCCAACGACGCCAACTAATCCATTGGCATCCCTAGTTTCGCCACTCACGGTCTGTCCCCACAGCGCTGGGACTTTTGATGGGAGTTTTGCTAGTGATTTGACGCTCTCAACCAAGAAATCTTTAGTCACAATACCTGAATTTTTCAGTGATGTGAGAACTCCGCTGCGACGAAGCCCTACTTCATTTATGATTCCTAATAGAAATCTCTTCTCACCATCAATGGTTTCATATTTTGGTGTTGCCACAACAATTAAGTCTTGCCCATTACGATTAATTCCCAGGGTCAACTCTTTGCCATTAGAGTTTCGAATTGCACTCACATCTTTGTACCAATCAGTGACTTCTTTACCATTGATGGATGTAATTTCATCACCAACTTGAATACCTGCACTCTGTGCTGCTGAACCTTTAATGACTTCGCTAATTACCGGAAGGGCTTGCGTTGTGCCAATTCCAACAAAAAGTGTGAAAAGTAATATGTAACCAATGACAAAGTGTAAAAATGAGCCAGCGCCTAAGACGATAAGTTTTCTGCCAGAGCTAGCCTTGTAAAACGCACGGTTCTCTTCGCCTGCCGGCATTGCATCCCCTGGAGTCATTCCCTCGATGCGACAGTAGCCTCCGGCCGGAATCGCTTTGATTCCGAACTCAGTTTCCCCTCGTTGGCGAGAGTAAATCCTGGTTCCAAATCCCAAGAAAAACTCTGAAACTTTCATGCCATAACGCTTAGCAGTCAGGTAATGCCCAAACTCGTGAATCATCACAGAGAGAAGTAGGGCGGCAACAAAGGCGAGCATTCCGAGAATCTGCATTATGGAGCCAATCGTAATAGATGTTCGTGAGCTAGGGCTCGTGCATTATCTTCGACAAGACTGACATCTGCTAGATCACGCATTGATGAAGCACCATCAACTGCGCCAACAACGGCCTCAATAAGAGGAATGATTGATGCGAAAGCAATTTTCTCTGAAATGAAAGCGGCAATTGCAACTTCGTTCGCGGCATTAAAGACTGCTGGCGTTGAACCGCCAATTTCGCCGCAGTGGCGAGCTAATCCGACAGCTGGGAATCTCTTCATATCAATCGGTTCAAAACTCCAGTTTTGTGGAGTTTTCCAATCGATCGCTGCTGTAACTCCGGCAAGCCGTTGTGGAAAATTCAATGCGTACGCAATAGCACCTTTCATATTTGGCGGGCTTGCTTGAGCAATTGTTGCCCCATCGATGAATTCAACCATAGAGTGGACAATTGATTGACGATGAATGACCGCATCTATTGCGCTATATGGAAGTGCGAATAAATGATGCGCCTCAATTATCTCTAAACCTTTATTAACAAGTGTTGCCGAATTAATCGTTACGACATTTCCCATACTCCACGTTGGATGATTGAGTGCGTCAGCAACTGTTACTGTGCTTAAATCAACTCGGTCTACAAATGGTCCACCACTTGCAGTAAGTACTAATTTTTTAATTTCTTCTCGCTTACCCGCTAAGGCACATTGCCAAATCGCCGAGTGTTCAGAATCCACTGGAATTATTTGATGTGGCCTCGCTTTTGACATCACCAAATCACCAGCAGCAACGAGGGATTCCTTATTGGCTAGTGCCAATGTGTTTCCAGCATCTAGTGCTGAAAGCGTTGGTCCTAAACCAATAGAACCTGTAATGCCATTGAGAACCACATCGCACTCAATAGCGGCAATTTCTGTTGAAGCAAAAACTCCTCCAATTACTTTTGTGTTGGGAAGTGCTTCTCTGATGGCATCGACGTTTCGAACAACACCCACATATTCAACGTTGAATTTCTTTGCCTGTGCAATGACTTGCGCTGGATTAGTCCCGGCTGAAGTAATAGCTATAACACGAAATTTATCCGGGTTAGCCTCAATGATTTCTAACGCTTGTCTGCCAATAGAACCTGTCGAACCTAAAACTACTACCTGCCGCATTTAGCGATCCAGTAAGTTTTGTGTGGGCGAATAGATCTCACCCGAGCGCCGTTTTGCAATTGCACTTAGCGCTTCAAGGACAACACGATTTGCCAGGATTGCTGTTATATCAGCGCTATCAAATGCCGGTGCAACTTCAACAACATCGATTCCGACAACTGGAAGCTCTAGGCAAATCCGTCGAACAGATTCAAGAAGTTCGCGACTCGTCATACCGCCGGGCTCCGGTGTGCCAGTTCCTGGAGCCATTCCTGGATCGACCACATCGATATCTACCGATAGAAAGACTCCATCGCAGCTATCTGTCAGAGTTGCAAAAGATTCATCTAAGACTGCATTTAATCCACGGTGGTGAATCTCTGTCATTTCATATGAACGCATTCCTTGATCGCGCATCCAATCCAAAGTTTTAGTATCTGGCCAATATCCACGCAGGCCAAGCTGCAAGAAACGATCACCACGCACGGTTCCAGTTTCAATTAAACGGCGCATTGGAGTTCCATGACCGACAAGTGCACCAAATTGATCTTCGCCAGTATCAGCATGTGCATCAAAGTGAATCATGGAGATTTTGCCCAGACCACGGTGACGAGCAATTCCGGCAACATCGGCTGATGCAATGGAATGATCTCCCCCAAGAATGACAGGGATTGCACCTGCCCTTGAAATTTTCTCCGTGGCATCCGCAAGCACTTCAAGTGATGCGACTAAATCTCCACCTGGCATTAAAAGGTCACCAGCATCGACAACCTTCATGGCTTTGAGTGCATCAATACGTAACGCTAAATGTGGCCGCTGCGCATCATGTGGCAGATAATCTCCACCTCGAATAGCTTGTGGGCCAAACTTTGCACCTGATCGATGTGACGTTCCACTATCAATTGGTGCGCCAACAATTACGACATCGGCATCTGAAAATGTTGATGGAATCTCTAAATCACAGCGGTTGATGCCAAGAAAAGTAAAATCTGGGCCATACATATTGCCGTGGTTAGTCATAGCGCTAAGAATAGGCGTAAAGCTTTAGGAATCGAAACCCAAACCCAACTTATCTAGAAGTTTTAGCCATAAATTGCGCTTACCTTGCTTTTCGTCGGCTCTATTTATCGACCACTGAGTTAGCCGAATGAAAACAAAACGCAGAGGCTCGGGTGGAAATGGCCAAGGCTTCTTTCGCACCATTGATAATTGAGTTCGTTCATTATCTACGCCATCAAGAAGATCAAGCATTACTTGTGCACCGAATCGCGTTGAGCCAACACCTAAACCGGTATATCCCATGACATATGCGACACGTCCACCAAATGCCTTACCCCAGAATGGAGAAAAACGAGAGCAAGTATCAATTGCTCCTCCCCACCCGTGCGTGAATTTAATGCCCTTTAACTGCGGAAATGTTTCTAAAAATGCTTCGGCTAAATGTGCGTAAGTTTGGGCATCGGTCTCATACTCTTGGCGAACTTTTCCGCGGAAGTTATAGATAGCGTCATAACCTCCCCATAAAATCTCATTATCTTTAGTCATTCGATAATAATGGAATTGATTTCCGGCATCAGATAAGCCTTCACGATTTTTCCACCCAATTGACTCTAACTGTTCAGCAGTTAATGGTTCTGTTACTAACTGAAAATCATAAACTGGAATAACATATTTATGCGCACGGCGAACAAGTGATTTAAATACATTTGTTGCAAGCGCCGTTTTTTGTGCGTAGACACTTCCGTAAGGAGTGTGAACAATGATTCCACTGCTTGTTCGCTCAAGTTTTTCGACGTGAGTATTTTCAAAGATTTTTACTCCTAGTTGTAAACAAACTCGCTCTAAACCCCACACCAAACGTGCAGGATCTACAAGTGCGGTTCCATCTGGATCCCACAATGCACCTTTATACAAAGGTGATTTCACTCGAGCTTGTACTTCTGCGCCAGTAAGAAGTTCTACATGGTCACCAAATGAATTGCGAAGATTTGCCTCTTCAACCATGGATTCCATCTGCCACTCTTCAATTGCTACGCGCAATTCGCCATTCCATTCAAAATCACAGTCAATGTTGTAACGCTGAATTGTCGCTTCAATGCCGTCCAAATTTTCACGACCTAGCCGCTCAATAATTGCCATCTCATCTTTAAAACGGCTATATCCATTCATGAATCCATGCGTGAGCGAATAACTACAAAAACCGCCGTTACGCCCAGATGCACCTGCACCAGTTTCGCGTTGCTCGAGCACAATAACTTCGCGCTCTGGATTTTGCTCTTTCGCAAGCATGGCCGTCCATAAACCTGTGTAACCAGCACCAACGATGCATAAATCTGTTGTGACATCACCAATAAGTGTCGGGTGCGGCAAAGGCTCTAAAGGATCTTCATCGAGCCAATACAGCGCTGGCTGCATATGGCTGAGGTGTTTGAGAATGGAAGGGTCGATGGTTGCCATCGTGCTATCCGGCCTTAACCGGAATCACCCCTTCAATCAC
Source organism: Actinomycetota bacterium (assembly GCA_009700025.1). GTDB lineage: Bacteria > Actinomycetota > Actinomycetes > Nanopelagicales > Nanopelagicaceae > Planktophila. The sequence continues at coordinate 11,906 of WLMW01000015.1, read as the reverse complement.
TATGAGTTGGCCCGGGTCCTCCGGAACCTAACCCCATAACGCAGGCCTTCTTTTAACAACCTGTAGTTCGCTATGGCTACTGCAGGATATTAGCGCGCTTTGCGGCGATTTACTATCTGACCCGCTATAACTATCGCTAAAGCTAAGAAAAACATGGATGAGCCGATGACATTTGCTTGTGCCGGGATACCTCTGGCAGCCGCGACATAGACGAACTTCGGAAAAGTCATCATCGTGCCCGAGTTAAAGTTAGTAATAATAAAATCATCAAACGAAAGCGAGAATGCAAGTAAAGCTGCACCTGCAATACCTGGTGCAACCAATGGCAAAGTCACACGCCTGAAAGTCTCAAATTCATTTGCATATAAATCCATGGCCGCTTGTTCGAGGCGTGGATCAAGACTTGCGATTCGTGCCTTAACCGTTACTACAACGAAAGAAATACAGAACATTACGTGGGCAATCACTGTGGGCCAAAATCCCGGATTAACTTTGAAAACTAAAAAGAGTGAGAGCAGAGATGCACCAAGCACAATTTCGGGTGTGGCCATTGGCAAAAAGATAAGTAGATTTGAGCTTGAGCGACCCTTGAAATGGTAACGACCAATTGCAAAAGCAATCATCGTGCCCAAGATTGTTGCAAAAGTTGTAGCAAGTAAGCCAATTTTTATTGAGTTACCAAGCGCGGTACAGATTTGTGGCGCTCCACATGGGTTTTGCCAATTATCTAGTGTGAAGCCCTTCCAGATCAGATTGCTCTTACCTGAGTCATTAAATGAAAATGCGAATGTATATGCGACTGGAATAAACAAGTAAGTAAAGCCAAAGACCATATAAATTCGCAAAAGGTTGCGACCAAACCACCGTGACAAGCGGGCTTTAAATGGGATTGTTGGAATTGAGGCATCTTTAACTTTTGTGCTCATACCAACTCCTCCGTTCCGGCTTTTCGAATATACAGTGTGACCAGGATGAGAATTGCCGCCATCAAAGTAAATGAAAGCGCAGCTGCAGTGGGGTAATCAACAATTTTAAAGTAGCGAGACTCAATTACATTTCCAATCATCTTGGTGTTTGGGCTACCAAGAATTGCAGCATTCACGTAATCTCCCGCCGCTGGAATAAAGGTCAATAATGTCCCGGCTACTACTCCAGGCATGGAGAGTGGCACGGTTACTCTTCGAAAAGTCGTGATTCCATTAGCGTATAAGTCGCCTGAGGCCTCAATTGTGCGGGGATCAATGCGCTCTAGCGATGCGTATAAAGGGAGAGTCATAAATGGCAAAAAGTTGTAGGTCATGCCTGCAACCACCGCAACAGATGTAGAGGTAATCGTGGTTTGCGGGCCAAGCAAATGTAAGTTGCGAAGCGTAGGGACAAGAAAACCTTCTTCACCCAAAATTTGCTTCCATGCAATAGTGCGGAGTAAAAATGATGTAAAAAATGGTGCGACAACAAGAACTAATAATATATTTTTGAACTTTCCTGATTTAAAAGCAATTGCGTACGCCAAAGGATATGCAATAGCTAGTGCAAAAATAGTTGCCAGAGTTGCATAAACAAAAGAACGGGCAAACTGTTCGCGATTTTCAAGAAATGCATCAATGTAGTTACCAAATGCAAAAGTTTGCTCATACTGGCCGGTGTCTCCACCAGAAATAGGAGTCTGAGTTGAAGTTTGGGCTAAGTTAACAATTGGCAGAATAAAAAATGTGAAGAGAAAAGCAAACCCTGGGAATAAAAGCAGGTAAGGAACACGGACCTTTGGCAAGGCAGTGCGCATTACTCGTCAAGCTCCTCTGGATTGACCTCAGTACCAGCTTCAACATCTTCATCACCGCGTAATCCAAAAGTAAAAGTCGGTTCCCATGAGATAACGACTTCTTCACCTTTGTTAAATGGTGGAACTCCGTCATCATTTTGCTCAAAAACCATTAACTCTTGTCCCCATGGCATGGCGACTACGTATTGTGTACTCACGCCGATATATGAAACATCCTCGATCCGTCCGCCAGTTAAAGTATTTCCACGCACTTGGGTGCCAGTTCGTGAGATGCGGAACTTCTCTGGGCGAATACCTGCGTAGAGTGAACTATCAACTGCATGACTTCGCGACTTTGCCATTGAAATCTTTTGTCCAAAGAGATCAATGACTAAATTATCGCCATCACTGCCATCAATTTTTCCTTTGATTAGATTTGATTGCCCCAGGAAGTTAGCAACAAATGCTGTCTCTGGATCATCATACAAATCGGCCGGAGTTCCCATCTGCTCAATTTTTCCCTCATTCATCACCGCAATCGTGTCAGCCATAGTCATGGCTTCCTCTTGATCATGGGTAACATGAACGAAAGTCAGTCCAACTTCTCGTTGAATCCACTTGAGCTCAATTTGCATCTGGCGGCGCAGTTTTAAATCAAGTGCACCCAATGGCTCGTCCAAAAGCAAGAGCGCAGGGCGATTAACAATTGCGCGAGCAAGTGCGATCCGCTGTTGCTGACCACCTGATAACTGTGTTGGTTTACGCCCAGCTAGGTGCGGAAGCTCCACCAAGTTCAGGACTTTTTCAACCTGTTCTTTAACATCTTTTAATCCGCGGCGCCTAAGGCCAAATGCGATATTTTCAAAGATCGTTAGATGAGGAAAAAGTGCATAGTTTTGAAAAACCGTATTAATTGGGCGTTGATACGGACGCGTTGTTGTAATGTCGGTTTCACCCAAGTGAATACTTCCAACTGTTGGCTCTTCTAATCCAGCCACCATACGAAGTGTTGTTGTTTTTCCACAGCCTGATGGGCCAAGCAGTGCAAAAAAAGAACCCTTCGGGATCGTGAGCGTCAAATCATCGACAGCTTTAAAATCCCCATATGATTTAGTGATACGAGTAAGCCGAAGATCTCCTCTGGCTTCAATTGGATCTATCGCCACAAGTTACCTAGTTGCCTTGAGCCTTTTGGAAGGCCTCAGCCCAGGTGGTTTCCTCATCAGGTGTAAGTGAACGGAATACGTTTAGACGAGATGACGTCTTCTCGGTAGGGAAGATGTACTCACTAGTTGCAAGCTCTGGTGCGATTTTTTCCATCTCAGCTTGAGCGCCTTTAACTGGACACACATAGTTGACGTATGCGGCAACTTCAGCAGCAACTACTGGATCGTAGTAATAATTAATCATCTTTTCACCATTGGCTTTTCCGGCGGCCGATGCAGTTGAAGGAATCATTAAGTTATCGCCAGAGATTGTGCCACCAGATTCTGGAATTGCGAAGTCAAATTTGCCTTCATTTTCGCTGGCAAGAATGAACATATCCCCTGACCAACCGATTACGGCAGTGGCATCACCTGAAGTTAAATCCTCAGCATATTCATTACCCTTCACGCCGCGAATCCAACCATCAGAGATTTTCTGTGCCATGAAATCAACTGCATTCATAAATTGATCTTCAGTTACCTTAGTGATGTCAACACCTTGTGCCAATAAAATCACACCAATTGTGTCGCGCATTTCGGTAAGTACAACGATTTTACCTTTGTTCTGCGGTGCGAAAAGATCATCAAGCGTACGAATTCCTTTAGGATTTTTCTCAGTGTTCCAACCAAAGCCAGCCATGATGCCTTGCCACGTCAATGATGATTCACGGTTTGGATCATACGATGGAGATTTGAGCGAATCAAGAATGTTTCCATGATTCGGAATGTTCGCTAAATCAAACTTTTGCGTGTAACCCAAACGCATCCAGCGTGCAGCCATCCAATCAGTTGGTGTAACTACGTCATAACCAATATCTTCACCTAATTTTAATTGAGCTTGCACTTTTCCAAAGAACTCATCATTATCGTTGTAATCTTCAAAGTACTGAGCATCTATTCCAGTTTGATCTGCGAACTTAACCAAAGTTGGATACGTCTTGCTCTCCTCATCAAAATCTAAATAAAGCGGCCAATTGCCCCAACGAACTGAGTTATCTGACGATCCAGAATCCCCTCCACCGCCGCATGCAGATAAAAGACCAACAGCTCCCAACCCACCTGCGCCTGCTAGAACGCTACGACGCGAAAGGCGAGCGCTAAGAATTGAACGTGCTTCTGGAGAAAGTGATCGCTCTTTGGCCATGATGATGTACTCCTTAATTTCTATGAGGTAATGGAGCAGATTCTATGCCCCAAGATTAGTCATGACGTGCTTTATCCGCGTGTAATCTTCAAAGCCATAGGCCGATAAATCTTTGCCATAACCCGAACGCTTAAAGCCGCCATGAGGCATTTCGGCGACAACTGGAATATGGGTATTGATCCACACGCATCCAAAGTCAAAGGCCTTTGCAATGCGCATCGCCCGGCCATGGTCCTTGGTCCAAACGCTAGAAGCTAGGCCGTAATCAACTCCATTGGCCTTAGAAATGGCGTCGGCCTCGTCGGTAAATTTCTGGACGGTGATGACAGGCCCGAAAATCTCATTTTGAATCATCTCGTCATCTTGCGCTAACCCTGCGACTACCGTTGCTGGGAAGAAAAAGCCTGGTCGATCCAGTGCAGTGCCGCCCGTCATGACAGTGGCATGTGAGGGTACTCGCTCTAGAAATCCAGAGACCCGCGCTAGTTGGTTAGCGTTGTTAACTGGTCCAAGAAACACATCTTCATCGGGTGCACCAATTGCAACTGCTTGAGCCTGCGCCGTTAGCAGAGCTACAAAATCATCATAAACACTGTCTTGAACTATTACACGTGTGGCCGCTGTGCAGTCTTGGCCAGCATTGAAATAACCTGCGATTGCAATTGCCTCTGCAGCTGCTGGCAAATCAGCGTCAGCAAATACAACTACAGGAGCTTTTCCACCTAGTTCGAGGTGTACCCGCTTAAGTTGAGTTGCTGCAGATTGTGCAACTTGAATTCCAGCGCCGACTGAACCCGTGATTGAGACCATGTCAGGGCGTTTATGCTCAACAACGGCGCGACCAGTTTCGCGCTCGCCACAAACAACATTGAAAACTCCTGCTGGTAAAAACTCTGACATGACTTGAGCCATCCAGACTGTTGATGCTGGAGTTGTATCACTTGGTTTAAGCACAACTGTATTTCCAGCGGCAATCGCTGGTGCCCATTTCCAAACTGCCATCATCATCGGATAGTTCCATGGTGTTACTTGTCCAATTACTCCCACTGGTTCGCGACGAATCATCGATGTCATCCCCGGCATATATTCGCCGGCAGATTTTCCTTCGAGATTTCGTGCAGCACCTGCAAAGAAGCGAATCTGATCCACCATCGGTGGAACTTCTTCCGACGTTGTTAATGAAATTGGTTTTCCAGTATTGCGACATTCAATATCAATAATCTCTGATTGCCGCTCTTCAATTGCATCTGCAATTTTCAACAGTGCACGCTGGCGCTGTGACGGCGTTGAATCGCGCCATCCAGCAAAAGCGTTGCTGGCCGCAGTAAATGCCGCATCCACATCGGCCGCATTTGATTTTGGCGCAGTCGCATATGCAGCACCAGTTGAAGGATTGATCAGTGATGTTGTTTGGCCGGATGTACTATCAACGGCCCTGCCATTAATGAAGTTCGTTAACTTTTCCATGGTTATGAGCCTACCAATTCAGGCAAAGGCTAACTAGTCGGTTCTAGTTTTTTCTGCTGCCGCCAGTTGCCCACAAGCACCATCAATTTCCCGACCCCGAGTATCTCGAACCGTGACCGGAACTCCGTAGCTTTCTAAGATGCGGACGAATTCGGCCTCGTCCTCACGGCGAGATGCCGTCCATTTAGAACCGGGAGTGGGGTTGAGTGGAATTAAATTCACATGTGCATTTCGATTTTTCAATAGGCGACCCAGTAAATCTGAGCGCCAGGATTGATCGTTAATATCTCGAATTAACGCGTACTCGATTGAATACCTGCGGCCTGTGCGCTTTTCATAAGCATCGGCCGCGGCAAGAACTTCTCTTATTTTCCACCGTGAATTAATCGGCACGAGAGTATTTCGTAGTTCGTCATCTGGAGTATGAAGGGAGACTGCCAAAGTAACTGCGATGCCCTCTTCAGTAAGTTTTTCAATTCCATTCACGAGCCCCACGGTTGATACTGTCACCGAACGCGCACTTATCCCTAAGCCATCGGGGCTGGGGTCCGTGATGTTTCGTACCGAGCGGATAACCGCGTTGTAGTTTGCAAGTGGTTCGCCCATTCCCATAAAAACTATATTTGATAATCGTGTTGGCCCGCCAGGTAGTTCACCATTTGCACACGTCCGTGCAGCGGCAACTATTTGTTCCGTAATTTCTCCAGCGCTTAAATTACGAGTAAGGCCGGCTTGACCAGTTGCGCAGAATGGACAGTTCATTCCACATCCAGCTTGAGAAGAGATACAAACCGTAGTGCGATCGGTGTATCTCATTAAAACACTTTCAACTAAAACGCCATCATGAAGTTTCCATAAATCTTTACGAGTCATGCCATCATCGCAGGTCACCGAACGCACCAGCTCAATGAGTTTAGGAGTTAATGCAGCAGCAATGCTCTGGCGCATCTCGGCCGGAATATCACTCCAAGTCTGTGGATCATCTGAAAGATGTGAAAAGTAGTGTGTTGCCACTTGGGTTGCCCGAAAAGCTGGAAGACCTAGCTCTTGTGCAACCTCACGGCGCTCTTGCGGTGAGTAGTCAGCTAAGTGTTTAGGAGTTTTTTTACGCTGTACTGGCTCGTCAAAAACTAGCTTAATTTCAGGAAGGGTCATAACCAGGCTTTCACTAGTTCAAGTGCCAGCCACAATGCTGGTGCTGAAATTAAAACTGAGTCCAGACGATCAAGCATTCCTCCGTGGCCCGGGAGCAAAGAACCCATATCTTTTAACTCCAAATCCCGCTTCATGGCGCTCTCAATTAAATCCCCGCACGTTGCCGTAAATACAATCATCAATCCCACAACCACGCCAATCCACCAATGCATGGTCATGATGTATTTAAAGGCAAGGACTCCCCCGATAACTGTGAAAATTAGCGAGCCAGCTAAACCTTCCCAACTCTTTTTTGGAGAAATCTTTGGTGCCATTGGGTGCTTGCCAATAAGTACTCCAACGATATAGCCGAATGTGTCGTTGCACGAAACTAGGATCACAAAAGTCATAACGCGTTCAAAACCTGTACTCGTTCGCCCTAACAAAATAAGAAAGCCACCTAAGAATGGTAAATATAGAAGTGAAAAAGTTGTAGCTGTTGCACTTGCTACAAAGCCTTCAGGGCCTTTCGTTAAAAGTTGAATTAACAAAATCGGAATCGCAATAGCAGTTGCAACCGCAAGCCCTGCTACCCCACCATTCCAAGCTGCGTATGAGAGTGCAATCGTTGCAATAATCAAGGCATTGATAGAGAGATAAGTGCCTCTAATTCTAAATGCGCGGACAATTTCTCGGATACCCAACAAGACAGCAACAGTAACAACTACAGCAAATATTTCACGGCGGTAAGCCAACGCAAACCAGATCAGCGCAATTAATGAAAGTGAGACACCAATAGACGGTAAAAGTTTGCGCCCAGCCCGCTTATTAATGGCCTCATTGAGCGAGTGAATATCAGACATTGACTTGTTCCCCTAAATTTCTAGGAGCTCAGTCTCTTTATGTTTGAACATCTCATCAATTTGAGCAACGTGGACTGCGGTGATTTTCTCTAACTCTTTTTCGCCACGAGCAACATCATCTTTTCCAACATCGCCATCTTTTTCCATCTTTTCGACGGCTTCTTTGGCAGTGCGGCGAATATTGCGGATGGATATTTTTGAATCCTCCGCTTTGCTTTTTACGAGCTTGATGTACTCCTTGCGGCGCTCTTCGGTAAGTTGAGGAAAATTGATTCTTATGAGCCCGCCATCACTGGATGGATTAACACCTAAATCAGAGTCGCGAATAGCTTTTTCAATGCTGGCCATTGCACCTTTATCAAAAGGGGCAATTGTTGCCATGCGAGCTTCTGGAACTTGGATTGATGCCAACTGCGACAATGCAGTGTAAGTGCCATAGTAATCAACCATAATTTTATTGAACAAGGAGGGATGTGCGCGACCAGTACGGATTGCTGCAAAATCATCTTTAGCAACTTCTACGGCTTTGCCCATCTTAATATCGGCATCCTTGAGAACTCCTGCTATATCTGACATTACTACTCCTCTGTTCTTCTTCCTTGATCGCTTAAGCGACCAAGGTTCCAATCGATTCACCGCGAACTGCGCGGCCAATGTTTCCATTGCTCATAAGATCAAAAATGACTATTGGCAGTTTGTTCTCACGACACAGAGCAAAGGCTGCGGCATCTGCGACTGCTAAGGATTTAGATAAAACTTCATCGTAAGAGATGCTTTCATACTTAGTTGCACTTGGGTCTTTTTTCGGATCTGCGCTGTACACGCCATCGACACCACTCTTAGCAAGCAATAAAGCTTCTGCGCCGATTTCCAGTGCGCGTTGCGCCGATACAGTGTCGGTAGTAAAAAATGGCATTCCCGCGCCAGCGCCAAAAATCACTACGCGACCCTTTTCTAAATGGCGGATCGCGCGAAGTGGAATATAAGGCTCAGCAACTTGACCCATTGTGATGGCAGTCTGCACTCGGGTTTGAATGCCTTCTTTTTCCAGAAAATCTTGAAGCGCTAAACAATTCATAACCGTGCCAAGCATTCCCATGTAATCAGCTCTTGAGCGATCCATTCCTCGCTGTTGCAGTTCAGCGCCACGGAAATAGTTTCCACCACCAACAACGATGGCTACTTGGACACCAGAACGTGCAACATCGGCAATCTGTTTTGCAATATCTTGAACAACGTCGGGATCTACACCAATGCCTTTGGCACCACCAAAAACTTCGCCAGAAAGTTTAAGGAGCACCCGCCGATACGTTCCTCTTGTACCGGGCATGAGTGCTCCTTTTTAACTCGTTATGGTTTAACTCGTTACTTTTAACTCGTTATGGTTTAAATCTTAAAGGTTTTATCCTTAAAGGTTACTGACCCACGCGGAAGCGATGGAAGGCCTTAACGGCTGTTCCTGCCTCATCGAGAATCTGCTTCACAGTCTTCTTGGCATCTTTGGCAAATGATTGCTCGATTAAGGAAACTTCCTTCACAAAACCCGTCACGCGACCTTCAACGATTTTAATCAGAGAAGCCTCGGGCTTGCCCTCTTCGAGTGCTGTTTCATGGGCAATGCGTCGCTCATTTTCAATGAGCTCTGCAGGAACATCTTCACGATTAACGAACTGAGGCGCGAAAGCTGCGATGTGCTGTGCAATATCTTTTCCAACTTCTCCAGCATCTTTTGCTAACTGAACAAGCACACCTACCTGTGGAGGCAAATCTGGGCTTGTGCGGTGTAGATAGATTCCAACTGGTGAGTCTTTAAGAACGGCTATGCGACGAACTTCAATTTTCTCACCCAACATTGCGTTAGCTTCGTCGATGACAGACTGAACAGTGCTGCCATTTGCCATCGTTGATGCAAGAAATGCTTCTACAGAATCTGACTGCGCATTTTGCAAATGTGCAAGAAGCTCGTCGGCAAGTGCAACGAAGCGTTCGCCTTTTGCAACGAAATCTGTTTCACAGTTGAGCTCTAACATGACGCCGAGATTTCCTTCTACCTTAGCAACGACCGCGCCGTTTGAAGTCAAACGACCTTCGCGCTTAGTAACACCCTTAAGACCCTTGACGCGAATAATGTCAATCGCCTTGTCGTAATCGCCTTCAGCCTCATCAAGTGCCTTTTTGCAATCAAGCATTCCGGCAGCAGTTGCTTCGCGAAGTCTCTTTACATCTTCAGCTGTATATGCAGCCATGGAAACTACTCTCCCTCTACTGGTGTTACAGCTTCAGCTGGAACTTCGGATACAGCAACATCACTTGTTGGCTCGACTACTGGCTCTGATATGCCAGCAATCTCTTTCTCCCAATCAGCAAGAGGCTCTCCAGCGGCAACTTCTGCAACGACATCTGACTTAGTCTCTTCCTTCACAGTTGCAGAGCGAGCAGCAAGGCCAGCAACGATTGCATCAGTGATAACGCGGGTGAGCAAGCCGATTGATCGGATCGCATCATCGTTGCCAGGAATCTTGTAATCAACTTCATCTGGATCGCAGTTTGTATCCAAAATTGCGATGACTGGAATTCCAAGCTTCTTAGCTTCCTGAACTGCTAAGTGCTCTTTCTTGGTATCGACAACCCAAATCGCTGAAGGCAACTTAGTCATGTGGCGGATACCGTCAAGGTTCTTAAAGAGTTTTTCGCGTTCGCGACGAAGCATCAAAAGCTCTTTCTTTGTAAGCAACAAATCATTTGTGTTCTCAAGAGCTTCGAGCTCCTTAAGGCGCTGAATGCGCTTATACACAGTTGGGAAGTTAGTAAGCATTCCGCCTAACCAGCGCTCTGTAACGGTTGGCATACCAACGCGTGCAGCTTGCTGAATGATCGGCTCGTGTGCTTGCTTCTTAGTTCCAACAAATAAAATGTGGCCGCCCTTTGCGACCGTGTCTTTTACAAACTCATAGGCATTATCAATGAGGGCAAGTGACTGTTGGATATCGATAATGTAAATACCGTTGCGCTCAGTGAAAATAAAACGCTTCATCTTTGGATTCCATCGACGAGTCTGGTGTCCGAAGTGGACTCCACTGTCGAGGAGTTCTCTCATTGTTACAACTGCCATGGCAGGGTTACTCCTTCTTAGTTTTTTAGCGCATGCGCAAAAAACCGCTCGGTTGTGGCTTAACTATTTGTTAGGCCCGTCGCACTGAGATTCATCGACCGAATAAACGGACCGAGATGATTCACCAACCAAAAGGTTAGGCAGTGCTGAGATGTCACCGCCGGATTGCTCCACTGGTGCAAGGGGAATCTTACCTGAGGTGCGAGCGCAGAATTACCGTCCGATCAAGCGTAAAAGACCCCACGAAGTAATTCGGAACATGGCCTCAGCGGCGATGGAAAATGACATTTTGCTTGTGCCTTGGGCTCGCTCAATGAATGTGATTGGAATTTCGCCTATCGTGGCCTCACAAGCTAATGCCCTGCGGGTCATCTCGATTTGAAAACAGTATCCCTCACTTTTGATTGAGGCGACATTCATCTTTTTCAGCAGTTTTGCATCATAAATTCTAAAACCGGCAGTTGAGTCTTTAATGCCGAGGGAGAGTAAGGTATTTGCATAAGCATTAGCCCCGCGGGATAGATATTCACGGAACTTGCTCCAATTTTTTGTCGCGCCATCTTCAATCCACCGCGATCCAATCAAGAGATCTTCACTACCAATCCACTCCATCATCTTTACCAAATCGGCAATCTGATGTGATCCATCGGCATCCATTTGAATAATCTGTTGGTAACCGCGGTCAATTCCCTCTTTAAAGCCAAGTCGGTAGGCACTTCCGAGGCCAAGCTTTCCGCTTCGGGAAATTACTTCAACACCTTTGGCACGACAAAAATCGGCAGTGCCATCAGGTGACACATCATCGATGATTAAAATGTCTACCGGAAGTGATGCGAGTCCATCCAAAAGCCGACCTATACTTTCGATCTCATTGAATGTAGGAACAACTACCAGAGAATAATTATGCACGTGGATGTGCCTGCTTAAAGACTTTATGGAGTCGTTCGGTTGAAACATGGGTATATATCTGTGTTGTTGCCAGTGATGCATGACCCAAAATCTCTTGCACGGTACGCAAATCAGCGCCGCCTTCTAACAGGTGCGTAGCTGCCGAATGCCTCAATGCGTGAGGACCCATTCGCTCGATGCCTTCAACTGCCGATAGCGCTTCATAGACAACCGTGCGCACAGTTCGCTGATCTATTCGCTTTCCGCGAGCGCCTAAGAAAACTGCTTGACCGGAATCTGGTTTGAGCAAAGATTCACGAGCCCCTTCTAT
>WLMW01000014.1 GCA_009700025.1 Actinomycetota bacterium | reverse complement strand
CCACTTCATTCCTTTCGATAGAACGTCCTGCCACGGAGGCAGTTCGTTTGGTCTGGCCCAGAAGGTACGGAGACCCACCGACGGACCGAGCTAGTGACCACAGAGGCTGTGGGCAACGTGCTTCGGGCGGAAGATGGAACCGCTCTGGTTTTACGGCATAAGGATAACCGAACACCTGTTCGAAAGGTAACATGTGGCACTGACAAATCTGAGCGTGTCGCTGGTATCTCGAGCGCCCATACTTATCCCGTGCTTATCCTCCTGCCGCCAAGTGAAAAGAAGGCAGCCGTTGCAGGGCCCGCAATCTCGGTCTATACGGGGGTTTTATACAGCGCCTTGGGATGGGCCACCCTCAGTGAGTCCGCCCAAGCGCGTGGGGAAAATAGCATCGCCATCATCTCCGCCAAGTACGGGGTGCTCAAGCCCCTAGATGAAATCGCACCTTACAAAGAAAAGATTAACACCGGTGCAATGCGCGAATCCGTGAGCACGACGTTGGCTGCACTATCAAGTGAGTTAATAATCGATTGCAGATCCTCAACTTATAAAGGCGTCTGGACTCCTCCATACGATAAAAATGTGGAGATCAAAGTGTTTACAAAAGTCGATGGAGTGAAGAAAGTCATCACTCATATGTCTAAGAAAACTCGTGGCGAAGTTACACGCTTGCTATTGCTGAGTGAGATACCTCCAAAAAACCCAAAAGAGCTGGCTGAGATTGTTTCGGCAGCCTTTGATTGCGAACTCTTTGACTCAAACGGTAAAGGGCCATGGTTTCTTGAAGTTATCGCGCAATAACTATCGCTTCTTATAACCCTTTGGGCAAACTGGTTTAATTGCAGTAACTTTCTTAACTAATTTACCTTTAATGCATGTGATTGTTGTTTTTTTAAGTGCGGCAGCTTTTGCCTCTGCCTCCTGCTTTGCTTTCAGCTTTGCCGCAGCTTTTGCCTCTGCCTCCTGCTTTGCTTTCAGCTCTGCCGCAGCTTTTGCCTCTGCCTCCTGCTTTGCTTTCAGCTCTGCCGCAGCTTTTGCCTCTGCCTCCTGCTTTGCTTTCAGCTCTGCCGCCTGCTTTGCTTTCAGCTCTGCGGCAGCAATGCGATCTGCATTTGGAGAGATGTATTGCTTAATTACGATTGGAACATAGCCATATTCAAGTCCTTTTGGCGGTGTGACAAGCATTCCTTGATCAAATGTTGCAAGTGAACCCTTTGTAGGTTCCGACATTAACGCCGAATGCGCCCACTCCTTTTGCATTTTTTCAATTGCAGACTGCAGATTTGCCTTCTCGCTGCTATTTAACTCAAATCTTTGAAGTGCAGGTTGATCAACAAATTTATACCATCGATAAACCACTTGGCTTCCATCGCTGAGATCAGTAGTGAGATCTGAAGAAGCACTAGGTGAGGCATCCCACCAGGATGGATATTGATACACAAAAAACGAGTTAAACTGCGGATTTCCAAAACTAGCCCTTACAAGTGCTTCCGGAGCCTGCGCAGCAGGAATTTCTACTTTCGTATTCTCTGATTCCAGAAAATACTGCGGTAGTTTGATCATTCCACTCTTACCAGGCGCACTGAAACCATAAGCATTGTCGCTATCGAAGGTCTTGGCTGAAAGTAGCTTAGAGAGAGTACCTAGTGTTTTTCCTCCTTGATAAATTTCGGGGGAATTTCCTACAAGTTTTCCAGAATAGATTTCCTGATTGGTTAATGCAGTTGGCAAATTTCCTGTACCAATAAGTGCACTCTTTAAACTTGAACTAATCGCTTTGGATGAATATGCCCTAAAATCGCGTCCAATTGAAAATTCGCCATTTGAATCTACAGGAACCTCTAAATCCGGTATTTTTGTATAGATTTTGCCAGTTAAATCAACATACTTGTAATAAGGAATTTCATTCCATTCTGATGCAAGTCCTCCAACCCATGCTGATTTCACATCCAGAGTTAAATTCTTCTGAAGTGGATTACTACTCGATCCATCAACCCAAAATTGGGGAGCTACAAATACCAGTGGGCCTTTAAAATTACTGGAGTTCATAAAAAGTGTCCACGAGTTATCGCCGGCTTGTGATCCAAAGGCATGATCAAATCTTGGCAAGTTGAGTGAATGCCAGGTAACTCCAAGCTGCGGGGCAGAATCATCCCTCTGAAAAACCATTCCATCGGGTGGCATCAATATTTGATTACTTATCTGGATTAGACCGGTTTGCTCTCGGGCAGTTGGAGTTTCCGTGAAAAAACCCCATCCCGGAGTCGCAAGTTGGGTCGAGTAGCAGTTTTGTGTCACGTTTACCATGTACTTGGGGTAAGCAGTTGAAAATTTCTCCTCTCCCCACCAACCTAAACTTCCCTCAATAGTTTGAAATAAACTTAGCCCCAATGTGCCATTATTGGGATTGCTCACATCGTTGTCATTAGCACATAGCTTTTGGGCAGTACTCGCAGAGACAGTCTTATTGTTAGGAATAATCCAGGTTGAACTTAGACCTAAACTTAATTTATCAACCCGCGTTGCAGTTAATGCCCACAAGGTTGAATACCAGCCAAAACCTGAGCCAAAGCTTTCAGGAACTAGGGTTTGAAATCCAGCGGCGACATAAAAACCGCCATATGAACTGGCGATTCCACCACCTTTATTAAACTGTGGTGCATTTATTGGCCATGGGTCTGATGTTGCACGAAACTCCGGAGACCCCGAGGGCTTAAATGAATTGTTAGAACCAGTTGAACTTTCGATTAATCCCGAATTGGTTACAGAGTTAAACTCATAAGATGCAAGTAGAGAAGCATCTGAAATTGAAGTAGCAACTTGTGCATCTTCGCCTATCTGTAATGGAGTCCTGACTGTGTTCCAAATTCTTAAATTATCTATACAGCCATTTATAAATTCTCCAAGCGTAAGGCCGGCCCCCTCTCCGAGCCTAGTATCTGTCCCTTCCTCCTGTTTGAGTAAATAATCGGAAGTCGAAGAAAAGAGTTTGCCATTAAGATAAAATTTACCGATCTCCGCGGCGCTGTGGGTTAGCGCAATATGAGTCCAGCTTTTTACGGGCATCTTAGCTCCCGTATCAGGCCAGCTGCCACCTGCTCGAATTTCTAAATCTGGAGTAATTCCTAAAAAGAAAGGGAATGATATACTTCCTTGAGAAATAATTTGAGCATAAGATTTTTCATCTTTGTTAAGATAAAAATCAAATTCAATTGTGAAATCAGATGTAACTGGTATTAATTTAGTGCTAGCCTGTAAATATTGACGCGAATTTAAAACTAGGCAATTATCACTAGCCAAGGCTTGAGATTCGATGAGCTGAAGTGGCAGAAGGGCGAGTATGGCAACAAAAACGACTCTCCCTATTCGCATTAAATTAATCTAGTCTAAAACTCCTGGAATTTTCCAAAATAAACTCAACAGTTTTTTCTGGGCGATCCCACATTGGTGCATGTCCGCATGAATCAAGAACAATTATCGGGGACTTTTCACTATCGAAGCCACCGACCCGCCCCACTCTAGATTTCAAGAGATAATACTTTTATGAGCCTCGCCAACAATCCAATCTTGCCTGGCTTCTATCCAGATCCTTCGATTATTCGTGTTGAAGATGATTTCTATATTGTGAATTCGAGTTTTGAGTATTTCCCAGCGATTCCAATTTGGCACTCAAAAGATCTCATTCACTGGCGACAGATCGGAAATGCCATTGATCGTGCTGACCAAGGCTTGGACTTAAGCGAGGTTAATCCATCAGGTGGTGTGCAGGCAGCGAGTATTCGTCATCACAACGGCGTCTTCTATATAACTTCTACGCGAGTCAAGCGGCAATGGCCAGGTTCTGACTATCACTTTGTAATTACTGCAACCGATATCAATGGACCTTGGAGTAAATGTCATTTCGTTGAAGATGCTTTTGGAATCGATAGTTCACTGTTTTTCGATGACAAGAAGGTGTATTTCTTAGCTAATCGCTTAAAAGCAGAGCCAAAGAATGAAACTGATACTGAAATCTGGATGAGCGAAATTGAATTAAATGCTTTTAAGTTAATTGGTGAGAAACATATTTTGTGGGATGGCACTGGCGGAATTTTTCCTGAAGGTCCCCGCATGTATAAACGTAATGGCTGGTACTACTTACTTATTGCCGAAGGTGGCACTTTGCATCACCACACCACAACTATTGCTCGTAGCAAAAGCGTGACTGGGCCATTTATCTCTAGCCCCCGTAATCCCATACTTACCCATAAAAATTTAGCGCGCGAACATCCAGTTCATAACGTTGGTCATGCCGACATGGTAGAACTGAAAGATGGCAGTTGGTGGGGCGTAGCACTTGCCTCCCGCCCTCGTGGTGGTTTCTATGATGGCGGAAATGTTAAGTATTCCTTCGGTGGTTATTACCGCAACTTAGGTCGTGAAACATTTATATTCCCCGTTACTTGGCCAATCGATGACCAGAGCCCCCTGTTTGCACCGGCTACCAGTCGCATTGAAGACAATTATGAGATATCTGGTTTGCCTGATTATCGGCAAAGTGATGTAGCCATAGGTTTCACTGACGAATCATTGGCAATCAAATGGGTGTCTATTCGTAATGAGAAGCGCACCTATTTCAATTTAATAGCCGAAAATACTCTGGCCTTGGAGCTACAAGACTCCTTCGAGAACACTTTTCTAGGCGTTCGCCAAACAGCCTGGAGTTTCAACTGCTCGTTAACCTTAGATTTAGCTGACTTGAAAAAAGGTGATGTAGTTGGGTTGGCCGCATACATCAAAGAAGATGCCTACCTATCACTCGAAATTAGTCGCGGTGAGAGCTTCCAGGTATCTGTGCAAGCCGCATCAGGTGAGCAAGCAACAACTTCAATCTCAACGGAACTATCCAGACTGTACATTGAGCTAACCGGAAGCGACCAGGATTACACCTTCAAAGTTCCTGAATTAAATTTTTCGCATACTCTCGATGGCCGTGAGATTTCCTGCGACATGACTGATTCACACACCGGAGTAATGATTGCCTTAATCGGCAAGAGTGGTTACAGATCTACGGTTGAATTCGCAAACTTCCAGCTTGGTTAATTGGACCTGGAGTTCCAACGAAAAAATGTCCTGTTATCTCAACTCGACCGCGAGATCGGCACAAATCACTTCCCAATCAGATATCTCGACTTGTCGCCAGTGATTTTTCGTACCAATTGTGCAACACTCGTCGAAATTATCATAACTACTACAAACAAAAAGACTCTGGTGCAAACATTTTTATAGAAAAAACTTAAGTAACCTATTTTAGAAATCGTATATAAAACAAAGCCATGTAAAAAAAATATAGGAAAGCTTAAGTTGGCTAACCTTCCTAAAAACCAAGAACTTTTATCAAAATATCTATAGAGTATCGAGAGAGAAAATAGAATCAGAGCAGACTCTTTTAGCACTACCAAGTCGATTCCTGAAAATTCAAATAGATCTGACTTATGGGAGTTTCCAACCACGCCTTTGAAATGCATCAAAGCTAGGGTTGACAAAAATGTAAATCCCAAAGGATACAAAAGCTTCATTACTATTTTCCGTACTCTAGCTTCGTGCTCAGAAAAATACATTCCAGATAGGTAGAATGGTGTGAAATAAATTACTGATTGAACCACATTAATATTTGCGGTAGGTCGCCAAGCAATTGAGGAAGTTACAAACAAAGCAATTATCATGGCTATTTTGAAATTCTGACTAAATCCTAGGAAGCGAAAATACAATGGTGTTAAGAGAAATATGCCAAGAATAAAAGGGATATACCAATAGGCTGATTGGGTTGCACCAGTGAGCAAATATAGTATGAACAAGTTAACGCTACTCAAACTGTCGTAAAATTGATGAGAGATTGGAAAAGGAGGTAATTTTCCATACCTCAGTAAGTTGAAGAATAAAAAGATTGATGAAAGGAGTAAGTAAGGAATACCGATATCGATGAACTTCATTTTAACAAACTTCGTATAAGTAATTCTCTGATAGTAGATTCTATGAAGAAAAAATCCTGAAATAAAAACAAAAAGAGCTGTAGCGCCGCTGGAAAAATTATATAGCGCTATACCCAAAGGCGAGCTGGGGGTAAAACCACCAAGACAATGACCTAAAACGATGAGCGAGATAGCTAAAGCTCTCAAGCTATCCATGTAATAGAGTCTGCCAACATTGGGATTATTACGCTGGAGTTTGACCACACCTCAAATATATTGCATCTGCAGCGCTCTTACAATTACTCCTACTTCATTCCCTCCTGGTTGATTCAAGTCTGACACCCCCTACTAAAATTACTTCAAGTTTTCTATGAGATAGTTACTCATGGCAGAAAAATCACTGATTATTAAAAAATGGACTGCGCGAGATGCAAGGCGCTGCATCATCACTCCGTCGGATTTAGATCATAAATACTCTCGTGGGGTTCTTGGAGTGATTACTGGCTCAGCCCAGTACCCAGGCGCAGCCGTTCTCACTACTTCAGCTGCAGCTGCAACTGGTATTGGAATGGTGCGTTTTCATAGCTCATCTGGCTTAGCTCACTTAGTGCTACATAAGACTCCTTCGGCAGTTGTTCAACCTGGAAAGGTTTCTGCATGGTTAATTGGATCTGGAGTTCCAGCGAGAAAATACTCCGATATCTCAACTTGGTTGCGACATCGTTGGTTTAAGTTGGCAACGTTGCAATCAGTTCCAACAATTTTGGATGCCGGTGCGCTCTCCCTTGCTGGCTCACTTGAACAGCCGACACTTATCACTCCACACAGCGGTGAACTATCCACTCTACTTACCGCACGTGGAGTTCCTGTCTCAGCTGAAGCTATTGAAGGTGACCCAAAGAAGTGGGTGCAGGGTGCAGCGAAGAGTTTGGGTGTAACTGTTCTTCTAAAAGGATCGATCACCTATGTTGCACATGATGATCTCTTAATTGAATTGCCTGCTGCAACGCCATGGCTTGCAACTGCTGGTACCGGTGATGTACTTGCTGGAATAATTGGGGCACTGATTGCGACAAACACGATTGAGATTTTAAACGACAATAATCGATTAGCAGAGGTGGCCGCAACCGGTGCATTCATTCATGCACGAGCGGCTCTTCTTGCCTCTAGGGGTGGCCCTATATCTTCTGAATCTCTTATTGAAGAGCTTGGTAGAGCCATCTCTCAAATACTTAAATAGATTCGGTGATTTGTACTTAATTTTTTTAACATTGCTACTCTGATTAAATGAATGAACGTGTGCTTGTTGTTGTTGATGATGGCTTTGAACTGGCAACAATAGTTCCAGCACTCAGATTACATGAGTTAGATATCATCGGTGAAGCGCGGAGTGAGAGTGTTGCGCTTAATTTAATGAGGCGACTTCAACCAGATGTAGTGCTTTTGGATATGCATATTGCTGGAATCTCGGCGATTAAAATCGCGATAAATCTCCGTAAAACAAATCCACTAGTCGGATTAGTTATTCTGGAAAGTTGTTCGGATGTTCGATTTTTAGGTGATAACCTCAATGATATCCCGGTCGGAACTACAATAATTCTTAAAAGATCAGCTACGGATATTTTAGTTTTATGTAATGCCATTACTGACTCCAAAGTAGCCGCGAATAAGGGGCTTGAGGTTTCGTGGATAAATGGAAATGTTTCTATACATGAAAAAGCTCTTCAAATTTTATCTGTACATCTGACTGATGGACAGGTGCAGACGCTACGTTTAGTTGCGGATGGTTTTACAAATGCACAGATTGGTCGAGTTCGATATACAAGCGAAAAAGCAGTTGAGCAGATAATCTCTCGTGTAGCACAAGAGTTTAATATTCAACCTGATCGAAATCGCAATATGCGAGTTCAGTTGGTCAATGAGTATTACAGATGGATAGGCGCGCCTCACCACTAAATTGTGATACATCCTGCAAACATTGCTAAAGTTGTAGGTTATGGAGCTAGGACAGATACGAGAGCGATGGAATGAAGTTCTCGATGCCCTGTTGACACGTGATCGCATCGCTTGGTTAGCTTTTTTTGATGCCCGCTTAGCCGATTTCGATGGCAGAGTTTTAATACTTGATTTTTCGGATAGCCAAAAATTAGGCGCGGCTCATGAATACTCATCTACGCGGCTAAAGCAACATGTTTTACTGGTAGCTGCAGTCAAAGATATTTTGAATATCGATGTTGTGATTGCAGAGCAATGAAACTTCGAATTCTGTTCATCGCACTGGCAGTGATTGGCATGGGACTGCCGAGTGCAGAGGGACTCACGAGAGAACTATCACTCTCCGTGCGTCAAACTCCATCAGTAACCGAAGCACTCGTAACTTTCTATGGGACGATGAAACCCGCTAAATCCGGGACAACGGTCTCGATCCAAATTAAGAATGGTTCGGCATGGGTGGCGACGCGCTTTAAAACTGCCACCGCAAAGGCCGGTACGTGGAAAATAACTGCGCTAGCAACGGCCTTAGATGCAAAAGTTACTTACCGTGCGACCGCAATTATTAGTGGAAAAAAGCTTTACTCACCATCTCGTACAATCACTATCAAACAGGTCCTAGAGATTTCGGAAGTAGACCCCGCCTTGGTTATTGGGCAACTAGGACCTGGTGGGCGTATTCATGGCGCAGACATAAGTCGTTGGCAACATCCTAATGACAAGGCAATTGACTTCGTAAAAATGTACGATGCTGGAGTTCGCTTTGTAATGATAAAGGCCTCGGATACTCGCGATAATGCCGATGCGTTATCTCTGAAATATCTTGCAATGGATCACAATGCGGCGCAGGCCGCCGGAATTTATACGGGTTTTTATCACTACGCAATTTTGCCCGATGTCATTGACAGTGATTCAGTCATTGCCGATGCAACGGCGCAAGCTCAAAAGGTAATCTGGCGGCTGGCATCCATTGGCGGCTATACCGAACGCGACTTACCATATGCTTTAGATCTTGAAAATAAGTGTGTGAGGCTTTCAACATCTGGTGCATGTCAAAAATATGCCCCACGCAGTCAAGTGACTTTGTGGACTACGACATTTTTGCGATTTCTCAAGGAGAAAACTGGTAAAACTCCGATTTTGTACTCTGGGCCATACTTTCTTGAGAACTCAATGAACCGAAATGCAGAGTTAACGCAGTATCCACTGTGGTTAGCACAGTATGCGATTGATCCTTCGGATCCACTTAACCAGCCTGGATTAAAGGCGAGCGGCTGTTATGTCCATTCTTGGACAGGTTCCAACTGTGATTCGCAGTGGACTATGTGGCAGTACACCTCGTGTGGAATTGCACCAAAGTACGGAGTCCCCGGAGCTCGATTAGATCTCAATCTTTTCAGAGGAAGCACACAAGCCTTCATGGATTTAGTGCAAGGCAGTTGGACCCCCACTCTTGTCGACCTGATGCCTAGTAACGAACCAACTCAGCTGACGGTTCTCAAACAATCTGCGAGTACGACCAACAAATATGTAACATTTGATGTGGCAGTTGTCCGCCCAGATTTATCTCCTGTTGTTACTGGAAGTGTGAAGTTGGTATTTGATCCACTCACCTCGCCAAGTATTAAACCAGTACAGAGTGTTTTACGTGCTACCAGCGGCGCTTGGACTTTGGCTATCAAAGGGATATCTGCAGGAACTTATACTGGGGAAATACTCTTTACCGATGTATCTAAAACACATGCTCAAAGCTCGCAAAATGTAGTTTTCACTGTGGAGCAAGGTCCAACACCATCACCTGTGCCAACACCAACAAATAAAGCAACACCTAAGCCAAAAGTTGATGGGTGTGCCAACCAGATTAAGAATTAACCTTTTCGCCTTGGCTGATGAGTTCGCCCAACGCATCTTGTTCACGATCAACGAGTGATATATATGCAGCAACCGAAGTCTTGCGCTCTTTATTAGACCATCCAAGAACTGGCGCAATAATCTCTGCGATGGAATCTGCTAAATCTACGCCATGATTTTCTGCTTCAAATGCGATACGTGTTCGACGCGAAATAACATCATCTACCGTGAGTGCGCCTTCATGACTTGCAGCGTAGAAAATTTCAGCCTTGATATACGGTAAATCTGTTGCAAGTTTCACAGCAAGAGATGGGCTCTCTTTTATCAGGAGCAAAATCTCACTAATCATCGAGCCATAACGGTTGAGCAAGTGACTAACCGTTTCAACTTCAAGCCCACTTTGACTTGCTATTTGATCCACTTGCTGAACCAGGGCAAAGTAGGCATCTGCTCCGACGAGTGGAAGTTTGTCAGTCACGGATTCTGGAGTTAATTTCCGGAGTTCATTGACTGCTAGATCAATTACGTCTTTACTCATAATCCGATATGTAGTGTATTTACCGCCGGCAATACTAACGAATCCAGGTGCGGGACGATCTACTGTATGTTCGCGAGAAAGTTTAGTTGTGACTGCGTTTTTAATATTTGCAACCAATGGACGCAGACCCGCATAGACCCCAATGATCTCTTCAACTTTAATCTTTGGCGTTAACACTCGATTGGCTTGGTCAACAATATATGCAACATCTTCCTGATTAGCTATCGGCTCGGCACGGTCTCCTGTATATGGCGTATCGGTTGTTCCAACAATCCATTTATTACCCCAAGGAATAATGAAGAGGACTGACACGGGAGTCTTAAGAATAATGCCAGCATTGGATTTAATTGCAGACCCGGGTAGCACAATATGAACGCCTTTGGATATTGTCACTTGATAGCCAGCTTTGAGATCAAACTTCGCATGGAGCTCATCGCTCCAAATGCCAGCACACATCACAGTCACTGTTGCCTTAATTGCAATTGGGTTTCCACTCACTAGATCCTTGGCATTAACCCCAATAACACGCCTGCCATCGCGGATGAGAGATTCGGCACTTACTCGCGTTGCGATAATCGCACCATGGCGTGCTGCAGTGCGAGCAACTGACAATGTATGGCGAGCATCATCTACCTGGGCATCAAAGTATTTTATTGCACCCATGATGATGTCGGGCCGTAGAGAAGGTGCGATCTCATTAATCTGCTTCTGGCTCAAATGTTTATGCCATGGTAGCGCCCGCTGGAAGCCACGGAGGGCGTCGTATAAGGCGAGACCAGCGCCAACATAAGTACGCTCTTTAAACTTTTCAGTTAATGGAAATAAGAATCCGATTGGTTTAACCAAGTGCGGACAGAGCGTTGACACCAATAGTTCGCGCTCATGGAGTGCCTCACGCACAAGTTTAAAGTCGTACTGCTCAAGGTAGCGAAGTCCGCCATGAATTAACTTACTGGAGCGACTCGATGTTCCTGCGGCGATATCTTGAGATTCAATCAGAGCTACTTTTAATCCACGTGATGCTGCATCAAGAGCTGCACCAACGCCATTGACTCCCCCGCCAATTACTAGAACATCAAAACTCTCACTGCCTAAAGTGGCAATAGCGCTGTCACGTTGTTGGGGGTTTAGCTGCGATAAAAACATATGCGTTGCATCTCCATTGCGGGCTTTGTAGAGTTAAGCCTAACGCAATAGAGACGGGTTTGACTTAACGTGAGATACATCGGCAGTTTGGATCAGGGAACAAGTAGCACTCGCTTCATGATTTTTGACCATGCAGGGAAAGTTGTCGGTCAACATCAAGTGGAGCATCGACAGATCATGCCGCATGCCGGCTGGGTCGAACATGACGCCTCCGAAATCTGGGAGCGCACACAAGAGGTAATCGTTGCCGCCCTTAAGCAGGCCGATATTTTGGGCTCGGATTTAGCTGCGATTGGCATCACAAATCAACGTGAAACTACAGTTGTTTGGGATGTCACAACCGGCCAGCCACTGTCCAACGCCATTGTGTGGCAGGACACTCGTTCGACAGAGTTTCTCTCGGGGTTAACTCCCGAAGACCAGAAAACTATTCGATACAAAACTGGTTTAACCATCGCTCCATATTTCTCTGGCAGCAAAATCAACTGGCTCCTTTCGAATGTTCCGCAAACTCATAGCGCCAATGCCCGCTTTGGAACGATTGACTCGTGGCTCTTGTGGAACTTAACTGGCGGGGTTCGCGGCGGGGTTCATGCAACAGATGTGACAAATGCAAGTCGAACTCTGTTAATGGACCTAGAGACTCTGGATTGGGATCCGCAACTTCTTTCAATCTTTGGAGTATCACGAGATTCACTTCCCGTTATTAATTCTTCATCAGAGCAGTTTGGTCTTACTGATCCACATGGTCCCTTTGGTACCGCAATCCCTATCGCGGGCATTTTAGGTGACCAGCAAGCAGCGATGGTCGGGCAGCTCTGCTTCGACCGTGGAGAATCAAAGACTACATATGGGACTGGAAACTTTGCACTACTCAATACTGGTACAGAGATTGTTAGATCAAAAAATGGATTGTTGACTACGGTCTGTTTTAAATTTGGAGATGAACCTGCGCGCTATGCACTTGAAGGTTCAGTTGCAGTGACAGGTTCGGCGATTCAATGGTTGCGCGATCAGTTGGGGGTTATCACACATGCCGCAGAGGTCGAAAAATTAGCCTCATCAGTTACTGATACTGCTGGCGTGTACTTTGTGCCGGCGTTTTCAGGCTTATTTGCTCCTTACTGGCGCAGCGATGCTCGAGGTGCAATCGTTGGACTCACTCGTGCAGCTACTAAGGCACACCTCGCACGTGCGGCACTAGAAGCGATTTGTTATCAAACACGCGACGTGATGGATGCGATGGTTGCCGATAGTGGTGTGCCAATGACAGAGATGCGAGTTGATGGTGGAATCACTGCCAACTCACTCTGCATGCAGATGCAAGCAGACATCATGGGAATCGAAATCTCTAAACCTCTCATCGCAGAGACAACGGCGCTAGGTGCAGCTTATGCAGCAGGTCTGGCCGTTGGTTTTTGGTCAACACAGGACGAGCTTCGAGAGCAATGGCAAGAGTCACGCCATTGGTCGCCTACTAGTACTCATGAAAGCCGTGAGGTTGGTTATGCGCAATGGAGAAAAGCTGTAGAGAAAACTTTTAATTGGGAGCAATAAACTACTTTCGCTTCGAAAAACTGCAGATTGCTTGCTCCCAGAGGTAGAGTATTGGCACTATGGCGCAGAGTAAAAAATTATCATCGGGGATTATCCGTAAAAACCGCGAGATGGCCGATGGTCGTACGATTCGATATTACGACACTGGAAATCAATTAAGAACTGCATCGGATAAAAGGCCAGTCGAAGCCCAGCCTTCAATCGGTGAACTTCGATTAGATCCCCTCGTCAACGAATGGGTTGCGATGGCCTCGCATCGCCAAGGCCGCGTCTTCTTGCCACCCAAAGAGCTCTCTCCACTTTGCCCAACAACAGGTGATCTCTTAACTGAAGTTCCGGAATCTGATTTTGAAGTCGTTGTCTTTGATAATCGCTCACCATCACTTCGACCTCCAGTTGGTGATTGGGCTCTGCCTGACCGCGTAGGTCCAGATACAGATTTAGGAACAGCTGCTGGAAAGTGTGAAGTAATTTGCTTCACTGCTGACCACGGAAAATCTTTTAAAGATCTTACTCCGCAACGCGTGCGCGTTTTACTTGAAGCATGGATAGATCGCACTGCAGAGTTATCTCTTGAACCATACATTGAACATATTGCACCGTTCGAAAATCGCGGTGAGGAAGTTGGGGTGACGCTTTCACACCCGCATGGTCAAATTTATGCGTACTCGTATCTGCCACCTCGAGTTGAAAAGATGTTAGCTGCAGCCAATTCTTATAAGAAGTCAACCGGTAAAGTCTTATTTGATGAAATCATCGCCCGTGAAATTCGAGACCAAGAACGTATAATTGTCCAAAATAATCGTTGGATTGCCTACGTGCCATACGCATCACGCTATCCGTTTGAAATTCATGTCACACCACTTAATCCTGTTGCTGATTTAGCTAATCTAACTGCTGAGGACCGTGATGCATTTCCAGAGATTGCCCTCGAAGTAATGAAGCGTTTAGACGGAGTTTTTGGAATTGAGATGGCATATATCGCGGCGTGGCACCAAGCACCCGTGCGTACCGGCCGGGATGTATTGCGACTGCATTGGCAGATAACAAGTGTTCGTCGTGCGCCTGGAAAATTGAAGTATTTAGCAGGCTCTGAATCTGCCATGGGTGCTTTTATTATGGACATGCGACCAGAGCAATCAGCCGCACAGCTTCGTGATGTGAAGCTTTAAATGCACGTATTAATTACTGGTGGCACTGGTTACATCGGTTCGATTGCCGTTGAAATTATGCGCACTCAGGGATTTGAAGTTTCAATTCTTGATGACTGCAGCACTGGCCATGCCGATTCCGTGCCAACAGGATTGCGATTTGTCGCAGGCTCTCTCTTAGTGCGTGCTGACATTGACCAAGCTCTTGAAGGTGTCGATGCTGTTTTGCACTTTGCGGGCAAATCTCTTGTCGGTGAATCAGTTGAAAAACCTGAGTTATATCAACGAATCAATGTTGATGGAACGCGAAATCTGCTCGATGCGATGAAATCGGCACATGTCATGAAAATGGTTTTTTCATCATCTGCAGCAACCTATGGTGAACCCAAAGAGGTCCCAATAAGAGAGAGTGCTGCAACATTACCAACAAATCCATACGGTGCAACTAAGTTGGCTATCGACCACATGATTACAGCTGAATCAAAAACTCATCATTTATCGGCAGTCTCGCTTCGCTACTTCAATGTTGCTGGTGCGCATAAAGCTGAGCGGGGGTGGCTATCAGAGCGCCATAATCCTGAAACGCATCTGATTCCAAATGTATTGCGAAGCACGCCAAATAATCCTGTACGAATTTTCGGGACCGATTGGCAGACCCCCGATGGAACATGTATCCGAGACTATGTACATGTTGTTGATTTAGTTAACGCACACATAAAAGCTCTTGAAACTCTGACGGGTACCGGTCATGAAATTTATAATTTGGGTAGCGGCACTGGATATTCAGTCAGACAAGTGATTGCAGCAGCAGAAAAAGCTACTGGCCAAGCAATCCCCACTCAAGACTCACCTCGCAGAGATGGCGACCCGGCAGTCTTAGTGGCAGATATTTCGCGTGCCAAGCAGTATCTTCAATGGGAGCCATCACTAGGCATCGAAGAGATGGTTGCCGACACTTTGCAATCGTTTCAATAATATGGCTAATTCATATATCTAGTACAACAGTGGCCAAGCCAAGGAGTAGAGATTATTCAACGGGGTTTATAGATATAACTTCTACTCCACCAATAGAGCTAAGAAGTTCAATTAAATCTGCTGGATTACTTCCTGGAACAGCAACGGTAATATCGTCAAAGCCTCGACCATTTTCAGATTTTAAAACTACAAGCTCGCGTATATCCCCACCGGCTGCACCGATTGCCGAAGCAAGCAACCCAAGTGAGCCAGGACGATCTGGAAGGGAGATTTGAAGACGAAATAGAGCCATGCGTAGATTCTAGCGTGACCCTATTTTATCTGCGCTACAGATTCCCTTCGAGAATCATTTTTCCTGCTAGTTCGATGGCGCTGAACCTAAGAGAACAGTGAAGGTTTTCTGCCCACCTTCAGGCAGATCAACAACCACTTTGACTGTTGAGCCTGGTGCATATGAGCGGATTCGAACAATCGCCCCAATTTGATCGGCAATTTTCACACCATCAATTGACCGAATGATTGAACCGACTGGAATCCCAGCCTTATCTGCAGCTTCTCCTGGGCTCAGTTTTGAAATTTTGGCACCAACGCCGGTGTAGGTGTTATCAAAATAGATTCCGAGTAGTGGTCTTGTAGATTTTCCAGTTGCAATTAACTCTTCGATAATTCGCTTCGCTTCATTAATTGGAATCGAAAATCCCAGTCCAATACTTCCACTAGTCCCCCCACTTGTAAGCGTTGCAATTGCTGAATTAACTCCAACTATCTTGCCCGCTGCATCAAGTAATGCCCCACCGGAGTTACCTGGATTAATTGCTGCATCAGTCTGAATTGCGTTTACGTAAGATTCAGCACCAGTTGTTCCTGTTGTCACTGGTCGATTAAGTGCAGAAACAATTCCGCTTGTTACTGTGCTTGCCAATCCCAACGGAGAGCCAATTGCAACAACTGGGTCACCGACACTTAGTTTCGATGAATCACCAATCGAAATTACCGGAAGATTTCCTTTATCAATTGTAATCACGGCAATGTCATACGTAGAATCTCTTCCAACTATTGTCGCAGGGTAAGTATCACCATTAAGAAGTTCGACAGTTATTGTGCCAGTTGTTGCAGCACCTTCTACAACATGGTTATTGGTGATGATGTACGAGCTCGTCGAACTCGTTCGATAAACTGATCCAGATCCCGTGCCTGAACCATCTGTCGACGTGACTTTTATCGATACCACTGAAGGAGTTACTAATGCTGCGATGGTTTTTACATCAATCGACGAGCCGCCTAAAGTAACTAAAGTGCGCGCGGAGCTACATGTTCCATTGGTTGATAAATAGAGCGCCAGTGTGCGCTTATCGGCGCAAGCTTTGACACCAACCGGATCGGAGTTGGCCGCTGTGGCAACTCCCGCAATTGCAGTGGCTCCTAATAGGAATCCTGCACCAACTTTTGCAAATGTAGATTTCATCTCTCTCCCATTCAATAACTGCACATTGAGTCAAAAATTACTACGGATTTCTGAGAATTTGGTGAATTTATGGTAAGCGCTTTATGCCAGCACAATCCAATCCCCGTCTATTGCCACCTTGATCGAGGCAAGCGAACTCTGAGCTGGACCTGCAATCACCTTCGCTGAGTTAAATGGATCAAACTCAGCACCATGGCATGGGCATGCCAATACTTTATTTGTCGCTGAATATCCAACTGTGCAACCTTGATGTGGACAGATAGCCGAGTAAGCAAAGACGCCAGTTTTAGTCCGAAATAAAATCGCTGGTTCTCCAGATGCCAAAGCAAAGTTTGCAGTTGAGCCAATAGGTAAATCAGCTAATTTTTTGACTTTATTCTTCGAAGTCCCATTGCTTGAACTCGTTGGACTATTTGAAGAAGTAAACAATTTGCCAAGTGAGACTGCACCAATCGCTAGTGCACCAACAATGCCTACACGAACCGCCCCACGGCGGTTAATTGAAATATCGGCTTTGGGACGTTTTCCTAAAATCAAGAGGAGGTAGGAGATCCATAGGACGGCATAAGCGGTATCGCTCGCAAGAAAATAAGGCTTTACGTGGAAACTACTTGCAAGCCATAACCCAACAGACATAGTGAAGCCACCAAAGGCGGCTAAAGTTGGTGCAACCCAAAGGAGTGTGGCTAGACCAATTGCAAACTCACTTATCATGACAAATAATCCGACTTGGACTGAGTGTTCAACTAATTTATTGAATACAGTGGTGCCGAGCGGAGACTGAGTTGAGTACGCGTTGAGTTGTGTGCCTATAAAGCTTGTCGAACCTTGGGTCAAAAAACCTGCGTCAGTCGCCTTGTTCCAGCCCGCATAAATCCATGTGATGCCAAGCCACAGTCGCATGATGCGAAGAGCGATGCTCTGGCTACGCCACGAGCTAGTCGTTGTTCTGAGAAAATTCCGAATAAATGACATGGGCAGATAGTAAGGGCTCTAACTGTGGATTGAGTAAATAAGTGCTCCCTGACTTGGATTCGAACCAAGAACCTGTCGATTAACAGTCGACTGCTCTGCCGTTGAGCTATCAGGGATTAATACGTGCAGCGGCAAACTCTAGCGCACGTGCGCGCTGTTCGAAAATTGGAGGAGCTAGAGGCTTCCAAGGGCTAAATCATGCAGAGATCGACGGGTACTTTCTAAGGCAACCAAGGCACCAAAGGCCGCATTGTATTCAATCTCATTCTCGACTGGATTGAGCCGTTGCAGACTTGATTTTAATTCGGCGATGGAGCGAGAAATTGCAACTTCACGGAGCCGAGCGACAATGCTCGCGACGTATATCTGTGAAGCTCTTCCATCTGCACGAATCGGTTCAACTGCAAGTTCAGTAAACAACGCTTTTATCTTCTCATCGGCAATTGTTTCAATTGAAAGCTGTGCATCCTCATCAATCACCTTTCGCATTTGACGATACGCGGGATGCGTGAATGCACCGGGTTCAATATCACTCCAGAGATTATCAACAAAAAGTTGTGGTTCTTGCAAACGCGCTTTAAGAACTTCTCGCTCCAAAATTAATCGTGCATCGTTGGCATCTGGCCGCCAATTATTCTCTTCATTCACAACTTCTGTTGGCTCTTCACTTCGTGGACGGTTTTTTGCACCTTGCGAAACTGCAGCAGAGACAATCTCTACTTCAACCCCAAGCCAGCCAGCCAGCAGACGGGTGTATTCAGGGCGAAGAGATTTATCACGAATTTGCGATACCAAAGGCGCGGCTGCATTGAGTGCATTAATTCGCCCCTCGGCTGAATCTAGTTTATGGTGCGCGAGCTCACTACGGATAGCAAATTCGAATAATGGAACTCGGCGAGCAATTAAGTCGCGCAGCGCCAAATCACCTTTTTGTTGGCGCAAATCGCATGGATCTAAACCATCAGGTTCGACTGCAACGAAAGTCTGGGTAACAAATTTTTGGTCTTCACTAAATGCCCGTAATGCCGCTTTTTGACCCGCGGCATCACCATCAAAAGTAAAAATTACTTCGCCGCGGAAAGAGTCGTCGTCCATCAATAATCTGCGAAGGATTCGAATGTGGTCCCCACCAAATGCGGTTCCACATGTTGCAACGGCCGTAGTAATTCCAGCAAGTTGTGCGGCCATAACATCGGTATATCCCTCAACAATGACGGCTTGGCGCTTCTTCGCAATTTCTTTCTTAGCTGCATCTAAACCATATAAGACTTGGCTTTTCTTATAAATAGGAGTCTCGGGTGTATTTAAATACTTTGGCCCTTGATCTTCAGTATCACTCGCTAATTTTCGTGCACCGAAACCGACAACGTCACCTGAAATATCACGAATAGGCCAAGTTAAACGATTTCTAAATCTATCGATTGGTCCTCGCTGACCCATCTTTGATAATCCCGCAGTCTCTAACTCATCGATTGTGTAATTCATTGCGCGCAAATGTTTGGTAAGTCCATCCCATTCATCAGGTGCAAAACCAACACCGAAGCGCATGCATGCAGCTTTATCAAAGCCTCGTTTGGTTAATAACTCGCGTCCATGTGCAGCATTAGGACCATTGAGTTGTTCAGAAAAGAACTTAGCCGCTTCAGTATTTGCAGCAATTAAACGTGATCGCGCACCAGCAGTAAAAGTTGGGGTATTGCTAGAACCTTCTTCATAGCGAAGGGTGTAACCTAATCGATCAGCTAAGCGCTCAATAGTTTCGGTAAAAGTTAAATGATCTATCTTCATCAAAAAGGCGATGACATCTCCACCAGTTTGGCAACCAAAGCAGTGGAAAAATCCTTTACTGGGCGTAACCGTAAAAGAGGGTGACTTTTCATCATGGAATGGGCATAGACCCTTTTTCGCCCCGCCACCAGCACTCTTTAACTGGACGTAATCACTAACAATTTCATCAATGGGTGCGCGGTCACGAATGTAGGCAACGTCTTCGTCCTTAATCCGCCCGCTCATGAGGCTACTTTAGCGATTAGCCAGTAGGCGTGCATGTAAGGAATAGGCCCCAGGATCGGTCAATGCGGCAACTTGATCGATAATAACTCGCATACGAGCAGTTGCATTCTCGGCCTCGTCCCACGCCTTAACAAAAATGGAGTCAAGTTCGCGAGGCGCGCATTGTGTAAGCATCTCAACTAGCTCCACAATTATAACTTGCTGTTTTGCATATCTATCTTGAGAATGCGCGGCGTTAATCAAATAGTGTCCAGCAAGTGCTTTAAGAAAATCTACCTCTACCTTCTGCTCCCGCGGGATTTCCAGATCTGCGCTATATCGAGACAAAGGCCCTTCACCATGAACTCTGCGTGTTTCGACTTCAGCAGCTAAAACGAACCGGCCGATTAACTGTGAGGTTGAGTCCTTCAGCCGAGCGAGCGAGCGATGTGTTCCATCATAATAATGTGGCCAAGCAGAAAGCGCAGCAAGTCGAGAGTGCGCATTAGCAACTTCTTGCTCGGATGCATCACTACCGTAATCATGGGACATCACACTATAAATTTGCGCCAAATCTGACTCAAAGTTTTTTACGGATATTTGATTGTTAAAAATTGCATCTTCTAAATCATGGACAGAATAAGCACAATCATCTGACCAATCCATAATCTGGGCTTCAATACATTTCTTATCAACTGGTGCACCAATACGCATCCAATTAAAAGTTTCAACATCATCGTCATAAACACCAAACTTGCGAGGGTTTTGCGATCGCGGCCAAGGGTATTTGGTTGCGCCGTCTAAAGATGCTCGAGTTAGATTAAGTCCAATACTCACTCCACGTGCATCTACAGTCTTAGCTTCTAGGCGAACTAATAATCGAAAGCTTTGTGCATTACCTTCAAAACCACCAAAACCTTTGGCAATCTCGGCTAACGCTTCTTCACCGTTATGGCCAAAAGGTGGATGTCCTAAATCATGGGACAAACAGGCAGTGTCTTGTAAATCTGGGTCGGCACCCAAAGATTCACCAAGTTCACGACCAATTTGTGCGCACTCTAAAGAGTGAGATAAACGCGTTCGTGCAAAATCATTTTCCCAAGGTACTGCTACTTGTGTTTTTGCGGCTAAGCGGCGGAGAGCTGCTGAGTGAATAACGCGCGCTCTATCACGCATAAACTCAGTACGGCCTGGGCGCTTTGCCGGCTCATCAAGGAATCGCTCCTTGTCATGGTCGCTATATGTCACGGTACAACCTTAGTGAGGATATCTGCGCCAGGTAAATGATCACTAATTTGAATTCCACGACGACCAACAGTGATGTACACCAGATAGGCCCCAGCCTCGCGCAATAAATATCTGTAGCCCGATTTTGCAATTGTATTCGGCCCAGTCCGAACTGGAGAACACGTACTCACTACACCTTGATCATTTGCCATAGTTATTGCACGTTGGCAGTGATAAGGATCAGTAACAATAATGACATCACTGACCATGCGTTTTTTCATGAGCTGGGTATAGGCCTTTGTGCTCACTAAAGTGTCGCGGCCTTCTTCGATAGCGAAAATTTTCTTTCTAGATACACCATGCGCAATCAGCCAATTTTTTCCAGAGGCTGCTTCAGTAGTTCTATCTCCAGGTGCGCCTGCACCGACAGTAATTATTATTGGAGCCAAACCTAATTCAAAAATCCGATTTGCTTCCTTTAGCCGCGCTTCAAGTGCATCGCCTGGCTTGCCGTTGAGTTGAGCAGTACCAAGAACAACAATCACGTCAGCGCTTCTCACAATTGGATTATTAGCCGCTCGCCAAACTTTAGAGACTGCATAACCAGGTGCGACCAGAGCGATAATTAATATGAGAGTTATCGTGCGGCGTATCCATCGGAATAAAAACATTTATCCCCCCGAAAACGCATCTTCGAGTTCAACATGAACTAATTCGTCAGGGTCGTTCAACCAGCCATCTGGCAAAGTTGGTGGCCGGCCGTGGCTAGTACGACCGCGGGGCTTATCGCCTACTTCAACAGGATATGGCTGGTCTTCTAATTGGTCCAAAAGCATTCGCATTTCGATGAGCGAACTCACCATTCCTAAGTCATGACGAATTTCACGCGGCACCCGAAAACCTTTTAAATACCAAGCCATGTGCTTGCGCATGTCTCGCATTCCGCGATCTTCTGACTCTAGGTATTCAACAATTAAATTTGCGTGTCTAAACATTACTTCACGCACTTGATGCAAATTTGGAGTCAACTCTTTTTCCACGCCTCGAAGTGCAGATACTAAATCGGTAAATAACCATGGTCGACCTAAACAGCCCCGACCAACAACTACGCCTGCGCAACCAGTTTCAGCCACCATATTCACGGCATCACGCCCAGACCAGATATCGCCATTTCCTAGAACCGGTACCCCGCTAGGTTTTAAATGTTCGACCAGCCGTGTAATTGCTGACCAATCGGCTTTTCCTTCATACATCTGTGCAGCCGTTCGCGCATGCAGAGCCACCCATGCAACACCAAGATCTGCAGCCGACTGTGCGGCCTCTAAATATGTATGGTGATCACTATCGATTCCAATACGCATTTTTACGGTTACTGGAATCCCAAAAGGCTTAGCGGCTTCAACCGCCGCTTGCACAATATTAGAAAATAGTTTGCGTTTAAATGGAAGGGCTGCGCCGCCACCTTTACGAGTTACTTTTGGCACTGGGCAGCCAAAATTCATATCAATATGATCGGCAAGATTTTCTCTTCCAAGCATAGTTACGGCTGCACGCATTGTTGTCGGATCAACGCTATATAACTGCACCGATCGCGGCCATTCATCTTTACCTGGGACAATCATTCGCATCGTTTCAGGACGGCGCTCGATAAGTGCTCGAGCTGTAACCATCTCAGAGACAAATAAACCAGCTCCTTGTTCGCGACATAAAGTACGAAACGGAGCATTTGTTATTCCAGCCATCGGCGCAAGTACAACCGGTGGATCAATGTAATGATCACCGCTTGCTAGTGGAAGTAAGAGTGGTTTTAGCAACCTAGTAAACGTGGTGCTAACCAGGCTTCGACATTATCAATGCCAATGCGCTCTTGTGTCATTGTGTCGCGGTCGCGAATTGTGACTGCATTATCTTCAAGAGTCTCGAAGTCAATTGTTATGCAGTAAGGAGTGCCAATCTCATCTTGGCGACGATAACGTCGACCAATCGCGCCTGCATCATCAAAATCAATGCTCCAACTCTTTCGAAGTTGTGCGGCAAGATCTCTTGCCTTAGGAGATAAATCAGCATTTCTAGAAAGCGGCAAAACCGCCGCTTTTATTGGTGCCAAACGATGATCAAGTTTAAGCACTGCACGCTTTTCCATTTCGCCTTTGCTATTGGGTGCTTCATCTTCAGTGAAGGCATCCATTAAGAAGGTGAGAGTGCAACGGTCGACACCAGCAGCAGGTTCGATGACAAATGGAGTCCATCGCTCCCCCTTTTCTTGATCGAAGTAGGAAAGATCCTTACCTGATGCAGCAGAGTGTGCCTTCAAATCAAAATCTGTTCGATTAGCTATTCCTTCAAGCTCACCCCATTCAGTACCGGCAAACTCAAACTTGTATTCGATATCTGCAGTGCGCTTTGAATAATGTGACAGCTTTTCCTTTGGGTGATCAAAGAGCCGTAAGCGCTCAGGATTAATACCAAGATCTACATACCAAGCCATACGCGTATCGATCCAGTATTGATGCCACTCTTCATCGCTTCCGGGAACAACGAAAAACTCCATCTCCATCTGTTCAAATTCGCGAGTACGGAAAATAAAGTTTCCGGGAGTAATTTCGTTACGAAATGACTTTCCTATTTGACCAATACCAAATGGTGGTTTTTTTCGCGATGTTGTCATCACTTGATCAAAGTTAATAAAAATTCCCTGTGCTGTTTCTGGGCGCAAATATGCCAGACCTGACTCATCTTCAACTGGCCCAAGATATGTCTTTAACATTCCCGAAAACTGTTTTGGCTCGGTGAACTGACCTTTATTGCCACATGCTGGGCAGTTAATCTCTGTAAGTGAAGTTGCCTCTTTTTTGTGCTTGGCTTCGTATGCTTCCATTAAATGATCTGCGCGATAGCGCTTATGGCATGCCGTGCATTCGGTTAATGGATCACTAAAAGTTGCTACGTGGCCAGATGCTTCCCAAACCTCTTTAGATAAAATCACACAAGAATCTAGACCGACTACATCTTCGCGTCCCGTAACCATGGATTTCCACCACTGGCGCTTAACGTTATTTTTGAGTTCTACTCCGAGTGGACCGTAATCCCATGATGCCCGAAGACCACCATAAATTTCAGATGATGGATAAACAAATCCTCGGCGCTTTGCGAGTCCAACAATATTTTCTAAACGGTCCGTTGCCATAATTGTCTCCATCCGGCTGGCTGTCGGCGAAAAGCAACTGGTGTTACTTCCGTAGATTAAGTTTACTCGTACGCTCCAGGTTCATCGATTGCTAATGCAAGAACTGGGATTGCCTCTAACTTAGCGCGCATGGTGCTAAGCGCTCGACGGTAAGAGCCCACGTTTTCCCAATTCGTAGTTAAAACCCACAATGTGGGCTCATCTAAACTTTGGCCAATCTGCCCATCCAGAAATCCGGGTGCCTGCGCAAGGGCATCTCTGGCAGCCTCAAGTTCTGATCGAAAGCTTCTTGCCTGGTTTAAAGCGATTGAAAAGCGCGCAATAGCAATCATGGGTTGAGCCTACAGCTCCAAATAATCTTAACTATGAAAATGAAAATCATTTTCATTTATGCTATAGTGAGAAAATGAATATTGCCATCGGTTTAGCCGCATTAACAGCAATCGCAACCTCAGCTGGAGGCTTTCTTGCTATTAGATCCCGAGATCGACTGCATCTAGTACTCGGACTTTCAGCAGGTTTACTCCTTGGGCTCGTTGCCTTTGACCTTTTACCGGAAGTCTTTGAACTTAATTCCAACACATTTGGCAATGTGCGCGTTGTTGCAATCGCTTTTGTGCTGGGATTTCTTGCACTCCACTTTGCTGAGCAATTTTTTGGTTCCCACGAACCCGCCGAGTCTGATTACGGACATGAGCACAAACACTCAGCAAACATCGCGGGCACACTCGGTGCACTTGCCATGGGTGGGCATGTATTTCTTGATGGTGTTGCTTTGGGCCTTTCCTTCAAAGTGAGTAATGCACTTGGCATTGCAGTATTTATCGCGATTTTATCTCATGCATTCTCGGATGGGCTCAACACTGTATCTCTGTTAATTAAGAGCGGTCACTGGACTAAGCGAGCTATCGCACTCCTTGCTCTCGATGCAGTTATGCGAATCGCAGGAGCCGCCCTTGGTAGCTATGTTGTCATAAGTGATTCAACGCTTTCTTTATACCTTGCTATGTTTTCTGGTTTTGTTATTTACTTGGCTACCTCACACATTTTGCCCGAAGCGCATTCACGTCACCCATCTAGAATCACAATGCTTGCCACCGTGGCTGGAGTAATTACTATGTGGCTTATTGTTGGGAACATCGGTTGAGCAGATCTAACCCGCGAGTTCTAAACACTCTTGAACGTGCCGGAGGTTTTGCGAGTGCACAAGAGATTTATCGGCTCATGCAGCGCGAAGGTGAAAGTATTGGATTAACAACTGTTTATCGCTCCTTGCAATCCTTGGCTAGCGAGAAGATTGTTGACATTCTGCGTCGCGACGATGGTGAGGCCATCTTTAGATTATGCGGAGGCGCCCATCATCATCACTTAGTCTGCAAAGGTTGTGGAGATACCGTAGAAATTGAAGGTGGAGAAGTTGAAAAATGGGCAAAAGTGATCGCTGAAGAATATGGATTCAGGGATGTCGGGCATACGGCCGAAATTTTTGGGCTTTGCGAGAAATGCTAACTACTTAAGCTTTGCCAAATCTCCGATCACGCTGTGAATACTCCTCGATAGCTTTCCATAAAGTTGTGCGATTTACATCTGGCCATAATACATCCATGAAAACGAGTTCGGCATAGACTGATTGCCACGGCAGGAAATTGCTTGTGCGTTGCTCCCCTGATGATCGTAAGAATAAATCTACATCGCTCATTGTCGGTTCATCCAAGTACTTTGCAAAAGTTTTTTCAGTTACCGAATCGGCTTTTACTTTTCCACGCTTGACATCACGCGCAAGAGCTATCGCCGCATCAACTATTTCAGAGCGACCACCATAGTTGACGCACATATTTAAAGTCAGAGTTTTATTCTTTTTCGTTAACTCTTCTGCTGCTTCAAGCTCATTAATGACACTGCTCCACAAGCGTTTAGGACGACCAACCCAGCGAATTCGAACGCCCATGTCGTTCATTTCATCACGACGACGACGGATTACATCTCGATTAAAACCCATTAAAAACTTAACTTCTTCTGGAGACCTGCGCCAGTTTTCAGTAGAAAAAGCATAAGCACTAATCTCTTTAACACCGTATTCAATTGCGCCACCAATTACATCAAACAGGGCCGCTTCACCCGCTTCATGGCCAGCAGTGCGTGCTAATCCACGCTGCTTAGCCCAACGACCATTTCCATCCATTACGAGGGCAACATGGTTAGGAATGTGAATTGTCATACGCGCTCTACCATCGGCAAACTCCTCAAACCTCTCTCCAGATGCCATTGTAAATATGCCGCAATCAAACCGCTAGCCTCTCGACGATGTTTTGCTTCACTGGCGGATGCAATCTCCCAATCACTTTGCAATAGTGCATCCATTAACTCCAGGGTCTCTGGTGCTGGAGTTGCGCATGCAGATGGGCGACAGTCCGCACACACCGAACCGCCTCCGACTAAAGAAAAATATCGGTGTGGACCTGGCTTCTCGCAGTTTGAACAGACGGTCATAGAAGGTGCATAGCCAGCTATATCTAATGATCGCAAAAGGAATGCATCCAAAATTAAAAGAGGTGTATATCGGTTCTCTGCCAAAACTTTCAACGCACCAACAACTAAGTTAAATTCTCTTGTAGCTGGTTCATGTTCGTTTGGGCTAAATCGCTCTGACGCCTCCATGATGGCTGCGGCTACAGTCCAGCGTTGATAGTCATCGGTTAATGATTCACCGTAGTTCATGATTGCTTCAACTTGAGTGATGGTGTCAAATGTTTTTCCAACGAAGAGTTGAACATCAATATGACTGCCGGGCTCAAGACGAGCTCCAAATTTCGACATCGTGCGACGCACGCCTTTAGCTACACCACGTATTCGCCCATGATCGCGTGTTAATAAAGTGATGATGCGATCAGCTTCCCCGAGTTTTTGGGTGCGCAACACAATGGCTTCATCCCTATACAAACTCACATGGATAAAGGTAGTGCGTGGTTTAGCGAATTGCGCGATTAATGGCAGACACGACTGCCTTCAATGATGCAGTTGTTGTATTTGGATCGATTCCGACTCCCCAAAAAACTTCACCATCTATCGCACATTCAAGATAAGCCGCCGCAGATGCATCGCCTCCGGCCGATAGCGCGTGCTCGTAATAATCAAGAACCCGAACATCTACCCCATAATTCTGCAAAATATTGCAGAAGGCAGCAATTGGACCATTGCCCTGCCCCTTGAGTTCGTTCATCTCGCCTCGATCAGTAATTGAAACCGTTAAGTAAACATCCTCATCGAGAATCGATGTTTGACTCAATCCCTTCAGGCGGAAGCGTCCCCAAGGTGCACTCTGTGTTGGTAAGTACTCATCTTCAAAGATTGACCACAGCGCTTCAGCAGTGATCTCTCCACCTTCGGCATCGGTTTTTGCTTGAACAACTTTTGAAAACTCAATCTGTAATCGTCGAGGTAGATCTAAGTGGTGCTCATTCTTCATGAGATATGCAACACCGCCTTTGCCAGATTGTGAATTAACTCGAATAACGGCCTCATAGCTTCGGCCAATATCTAATGGATCAATCGGCAGATATGGCACGGCCCATGTGAAATCACGAACTTCGCGACCAGCAGTTTTTGCATCATTGGCCATATGATCAAAGCCTTTTTTGATGGCATCTTGGT
Source organism: Actinomycetota bacterium (assembly GCA_009700025.1). GTDB lineage: Bacteria > Actinomycetota > Actinomycetes > Nanopelagicales > Nanopelagicaceae > Planktophila. The sequence goes on along the minus strand of WLMW01000014.1, from coordinate 1,925 downwards.
GAGAGCCAGAGAATGCAGTGAAGACTAAATCTCCACCATAGGGGTGACGTTCAGGAACACGAAGTTGATTCGCATACTCAACGGTACGGCGAACATTGTCGATGTTGGAAAAATCAATATGCGGATCGATCCCATGTGTCACTAAATTAATTCCAAGTGTTACCAGGCAGACGTTTCCGGTGCGCTCACCATTGCCAAATAAAGTGCCTTCAATGCGATCAGCACCAGCTAAGTAACCTAATTCAGCGGCAGCAACCCCGGTTCCTCGATCATTATGTGGATGAAGAGAGACGATGACACTGTCGCGATTTTCTAAGTTGCGACACATCCATTCGATTGAATCTGCATAGACATTGGGGGTGGCCATTTCAACAGTTGCCGGCAGATTCATAATTGTCTTCCATGCCGGAGTAGGTTTCCAGATTGCATTGACGGCATTACAGACCTCAACCGCAAATTCTAGCTCGGTGCCCGTGTAAGACTCAGGTGAATATTCAAATGAGACTTTAGTTTCAGGAATCGTTGGTACTAAGTCAAGGCAGATTTGTGCGGCATCGGTAGCAATCTTTTTGATTCCCTCTTTATCCAACCCAAAAACTACGCGACGCTGCAAGGTCGAAGTTGAATTGTATAAATGTACGATTGCTTGGCGTGAACCCTGAATGGCTTCAAAGGTGCGCTTGATGAGTGGTTCACGCGCCTGCGTTAAAACTTGAATGATTACATCGTCAGGAATTAACTCCTCTTCGATAATCTTTCGCACAAAATCAAAGTCAGTTTGAGATGCACTTGGAAAGCCAACTTCAATTTCTTTATAACCCATGGCTACAAGAAGTTTGAACATCGCCAACTTGCGTGGCGTATCCATTGGATCGATTAACGCTTGGTTGCCATCGCGAAGATCTACTGAGCACCACTTAGGTGCATGCGTAATTTTCTTCGATGGCCAGGTGCGATCTGCAAGATCGATCGGGTGAAAAGGCTCGTAGCGATGCACTGGCATCGTGGAGGGTGATTGTTTCGGAAAGTTCATTTACTGCTCCTTATGGGCTCGGGGTTTGTACCGATACGACAAACCCCGCGGCGAGGGGATCGGTTATTTGACCCCGCCACGGCAGCTAAGGAGCAGACTGCGCAACATGGCTTAAGGGTAACCCGTAACCCATTTGTTGAGCAAGCCAACCTTTAAACTCTCTCATATGGCAACTTTCGATAATCAATTGCTGGATTTGATGGATTCAGCCCGTTCTATTTGCGACCAATCTGATCAGAGTCGATGGAACGGTGAAGACTGGAGCCCTGCAATCATTCTTGGCCACCTGGTGGATGTTGATAAGCAAGTTTGGATGGTGCGATTCGAACTTATGCGCTCGGCAATGCACAGTGGAGCAACAATCCCTCAACTAGTCTGGTGGGAGCCGGATGGAGTTGAGACTGCCCTAAAGTATGCAAATTCGACACTCGCTGAAGTAAAGGCGAGTTTTCTATCCAGCCGTGAACATATGCTCAGTTATCTATCAATACTTTCCGCAAGTGAGATACTTGCGCCGGCCCTTCATCAGGTTTTTGGCGAGATCACAATCGAATCGATGCTCCAAATAATTCTTAATCACGACAGAGAGCACAGTGAAACGCTAAAAAGTAACTCTGCGTAGTCACCGAATATGCAATAATTCAATCGACTTCTGATTGGCAAATCGATGAGAGTGGCCCACGCATTGTGGGTCATTTTCTTTTTCCAGACTTATGCACAACTTATGATTAAAAATATTTTAAAAATAACAGCATTGCCATCCTTTGTGGGCGGTGTTGATGTGGTGTAACGGTTAGCACATCCGTTTTTGCCAATCAGAAGGTGCGGGTTCAAATCCCGTCATCAACTCCGAAGTCTCAATTCCACAGAATGACATATGGCAAAGGTCAAT
>WLMW01000013.1 GCA_009700025.1 Actinomycetota bacterium | reverse complement strand
GCTAGAGAATTTGATGTTCTTGCACTTTTGCCTGCTGGAACATCTACTAAGAATATTGCTATCACCCTATTCTTAAGTGAGGCAACTGTGAAAACGCACCTAGCTGCAATCTATAGAAAACTAGAAGTATCCAACCGCACCGCTGCTGTAGGTGCAGCACGCAAACAAAACTTACTTGTTCAATAACGCTTTGAACTCATCGGACCAAATCTGCCAGCGCCAATTTTCGATAATCCACTCACGGCCAGCGGCTCCCATCGCCTCGGACTTTTCGGAATTCTTCAGCATTTCAATTACCGCAATAGCAATGGCAGCATTATCCATGCCATCAACAACTACACCTGTTACGCCTTGTACTACTGCATCCGGTGCGCCACCTGATGATCCAGCAATAACGGGTAAACCACATGCGCTTGCCTCAAGATAGACGATTCCCAATCCTTCCACTTCTAAGCCAAAAAACCGTGAACGAGATGGCATAGCAAAGATTTTGCCAACACAAATATATTGAGGTAGTTCATCATAATTAATTCGACCAATAAACGTTACGTTGTCTTCTAAAGAAAATTCCTCGACCAGTTTTTGTAGTTTTACTCGATAAGGGCCTTCGCCAATCAAGAGTAAATGGGCATCTGGAACCTCTTGTATAATTGCACTCATCGCTCCAATCAAGTAGTCCTGACCTTTGCGGTGTACTAAACGACCAACCGAAACAATAACTTTTTTATCACACAAACCCAACGACTCTGTTAACTTTTGAGAATCAACAGGTGCAAAGTGAGTAGTATCGATTCCCGGTGCAACTTTGACCATCGCTGCAGCAGACTTTGTATCCAATGCTAAAGAGATTGCCTGTCGGGTATATTCGCCGAGATAAGTGAGCGCATCGGTAGTTTTACCAATGCGTCGTATCGCCAGTGAAAAAGGAAACAACTTGGCCCACCACACTTCATGCCCGTGGGTGAGGGCAACAATTCTTCGCGCTCCTGCTCTTCGGCATGCGGCCGCCATAAGAGCAAGAGGTGCAGCCGCTCCAAAAGCAACAATCTCGATATCTTCGCTCTTAATTAGTTGGGTGACCCTTAAACTTATGCGAGGCGTGGGCAGCAGAATTTTTGCACGATCACGAATGACTCGAACGCCAAATTCTCTTAACCATATTTCATCATATTCTTCTGTGTCGCCTTGGCTCGATGTATAAACCGTTGTTAATCCTGGTGGTAGCCGCTCGACTAGACCGTTAATGAAAGTTTCGATGCCGCCTGCGCGAGGCCCAAAATCATTTGTAATTAAGAGGAGTTTTTTCAAAAGCGCCGTGCTCCGACAAAAGGCTTACTGCCGAGTGATCCGCTTGCAGCTACTTTTACGCGCGAACCTGATCGTGGAGCATGGACCATCTTCCCACCTCCCAGATAGATTCCAACATGGGAGACTGGGCGGCCATAGAAAAGTAAGTCCCCTGGTTTGAGCGACTTATAGGAGACTTGCTTTCCCATCCGTGATTGCGCTGCTGATGAGTGGGGCAGAGAAACTCCAGCAGCCTGGTATGCACGCATAGTGAGGCCCGAACAGTCCCATGTAACTAAGCCCGCCGCACCAAAGACATAGCGATCACCTATTTGCTTGAGTGCAAATTTAAGTGCTACTCCCGCTCGACCCGATACCTTATTTGCAGACTTAGCGGCGACCAAAGAAGATGCCTGATCTGCATCTTCTTGTTGAGCCGCTAACTTCGCCAAGCGAGCACGATCTACTTTTTTAAGCTTGGATAATAAAATCTCGGCCTCTTTAAGTTTTGAAAGAGCTAACGCTGACTGTGCTGCAAATTTCTTTTGGGCCGCCTTAACGAGTATCAGTCGGTCATTGACGGTCAATGTAGTTGCACTCAACCGCTGGGCTGCGGCTTGGTATCTGCGCAGCTGAGCAGTTTTGCCACGAGTAACCGAATCTAGTGCGCCTGCTGATGACAAATAAAGTGCTGGATCACTTGAAAATAGAAGTTCTAAACCTTGACTTAAAGTTCCAGATTTATATTGCTCTACGGCAATAGTTCCAAGTGATTTACTTAAAAGTGAAAGGGTTTGACTCTGTACCTGCGCTTTGGCTTTAATGCCATTGAGCGTGCGAGTTAATTCAGCTAACTTAACCTTTGCTTCCTGTGCGCCCTCGGCCGCAGTTGTTGCATCTTCCTCAAGTTGGCGCACTTTGGCTTGTACCTGCGCTAGCGACTCCGCTGCCGTGGCTGCAGGGATAATGATGACACTCGACCCTAGAAACAGCACAAGGACAGCTGTAAGGATGCGCGCAGGGACAGACATACCTCACAGGCTAACTACACATGCGGGTTGGACTCAACTTATGAGCGTGGAAAACCCTGAGAATCTCTCAAGAACTGAGATGCTAGCCACATGAGTACGGTGGCCTCGCTGGTTGTGGGAGCAGACGGAGCAACGACATTGGGCGGCATATCCCGTGGCGTCAGTAGTTTGGTCGACCGCGCAGTGTTTATAGAACGTCGCAAAACCTTCGACGCAATTATCATTGGTGGAAATACTGCACGTATAGAACCTTACTCATCAACACCTGTCCCATTAGTCATCCTCTCTAGATCCAGCGTGAACCCAGTTCCTGAAAACCCGAGCGCGCATGTGTGGAATCTCGAACCTTCGCAAGCGATTAAGCGTGCTGATTTAGAGTTTGGTGGCAATATTTTAATTGAAGCCGGCGCAAATTTAATCTCAAAAATGTTAAGTGAGAATCTCATTGAAGAATTTTATCTAACAATCACACCAGTTCTAGGGGGTGAAAATATTGTAAATTGGCATAAAATTCTTGATCACTTTGAATTCGTTAAACAAAGTGAATTAGAAGAGACAGTCTTTTATCACGCAACTCGTTAAAACGCTGAAATTATCGCAACTCCACTGACCGCAAGAAAAATCCCAACATATTGAACTTTATGTAAACGTTCTTTAAGAAATTTAAATGCTAGCAAGGCCGTTGCAATTGGATACATCGAACCCAAAACCATTGCAACAGATACGGAGCCATTATTGCATGCGACTCCAAGTAAAAGATTGGCGAGAAAATCGGCGACTCCCATAAAAATCAAGCTTGGATACTCACTCTTAGTGAAGCCTCCTGTTGTGCGAAAACGAAGTGCGATTCCAATTGTCACGATAAAAGTTGCAGCACGCATCGTAACCATTGTCATTAATGCACTTGATTGCGACCCAATTGAAATAAAAGTCAAAGCTGTTCCGAAGCCAAAGGCTGCACCAATTGCCAAAAGAAGTGGACGCGTGGGTAGACCTTGTGAAAGCTCTGGTCCACTTGCACAAAATGCTCCACCAAGTGCTAGTACAACTCCGATTGTTGTAATGATTGAGAGTGAGTCTCCGTGCAAGAGTGCATAACTCAAGGGCACAACAGCACTCAGCGAACTAATTGGGGAAACAACGCCCATATTCCCGGAGGCAAGGCCTGCATATAAACAAATCAATCCAAAGTAACCCAAAAAACCTGCACAAACTCCTGGAATAAAATATCCGCCAGCACCAAAAGCTTGTGCGTGCCAATCGCCAGAAACAACGACTATGGCTATTCCAAAAAGTAATCCAATCACCTGAGAAAATCCCAAGACCGCTATCGGCGCATGCTTCCGGCTCAATCGCCCGCCCTCAAAATCAGCGGTTCCCCACAATAGACTCGAAACAAGTGCCAATAGTGATGTCATAGAACTAAGGTTACCGCCCCGCCTCCCCATAACTGCGCTTGTAATAATTACGCTAAGGGTATGGATGCCAATGGATTCGCAAGATTATTGGATCAGCTTCGAACCTTTACCCCACGCCAAGAAATAGTTTTGGAAGAAGTCCCCGCACCCCAAAAATTGGCAAGTTTCTCATTCGCTTTCTCTGCCGATGTCAGCAATGGCAAACTCGGCGACGAAGAGGACGAGTTGGCTTCTGGTCGCTTCGTGTTATTGCACGAGCCAGGCGGTCAAGAAACTTGGGAGGGTGAGTTTCGTTGTGTGACATTTGTGCGTGCCGGGGTCGATACGGCAATGCAACAAGATCCGTCACTACCTGAGTTTGGCTGGAGCTGGTTTTTAACTGCGCTAGAAAATGCCGGATGTGCCATCGCTGCGCCAAGTGGCACTGTCACACGCGTATCGAGTGCATCTTTTGGCAAACTATCTCCACGCAACGATGAATCGGAAATTGAAATTCGTGCTTCATGGACGCCAGTTATTTCAAGTCCTGCCGACCTCATCAAACATATCTCTGGTTGGTGCACGCTAGTTGCAGAAGTTTCCGGCCTGGAGGATGTTCCAGAGGGTGTCTCTGCAATTAACTTATCTCGAGCACGTTAAATAATTCAATGGAAGAATCGTCGCAGCCAGTTCCTTTGCTCATGCCCGCAGGTGGAACTCCACAAGTTATTCAAAGTGATGAAGCACTAGTGGCGGCAATCAACGAACTAAGATCCGGAACAGGTCCATTTGCTGTTGATGCAGAGCGAGCATCCGGTTTCAGATACAGCGCAAGAGCCTATTTAATACAAATAAAACGAAATCATGGCGGACTGCATTTAATCGATCCGATTCCTTTCGGTCTTAAAAATCCATTGATTGCAGAGTTAAATGAATTACTTAATACAGATGAGGTCATTTTGCATGCTAGTACTCAAGACCTACCTTGCTTGCGAGAAATTGGAATCAATCCAACACAGCTTTTCGACACCGAGCTAGGTGGCCGAATCGCTGGTCTACCCAGGGTTGGACTTGGACCGCTCTTAGAATCAATCATGGGTGTAACTCTGGCAAAAGAACATAGTGCTGCTGATTGGTCGACTCGCCCACTTCCACAAGAGTGGCTTACATACGCCGCACTCGATGTTGAACTACTCGTTGAACTTCGTGATGCCATGTACGAAATTTTGAACTCGTCTGGAAAACTAAAATGGGCAGAACAAGAATTTAGATCAATTCTCAAAGCTCCGCCACCACCCGCGCGCGTTGACCCTTGGCGCAGAACATCAGGAATGCACAAAATAAAACGGCGTGATCAATTAGCAATTATTCGCGAACTCTGGATTGCACGTGATCAAATCGCAGCTGCGCAAGACATTGCTGGTGGAAAACTTCTCAATGACTCTGCAATTATTGAACTTTCAATGAATACTCCAACTAATAAGAGAGAGTTTGAAAAATCACTTCGCTCATTAGGTCTACGTGCTAGATGGATGGAAAACTTGCAGCTTTGGCTTGATGCGATTGCACGAGCGGTGGCTATGCCAGAGGATGAATGGCCAGCCATGCGAACAAATACCGACGGGCTACCGCCGATTAAACTCTGGCGTGATCGGTTTCCAGAAAAATTTGCACCGTTATCTCACGCACGTGCATTAATCGAGGTGATTGCAGCTTCGAACACAATTCCAGTAGAAAATCTCATCTCACCTGAAACTGTCAGACGCATATGTTGGTCACCTCCCCCTGGTGCGACGACGAGTCGAGATGAAACCTCAGTCAGTTCTGCCCTCATCGAGCTAGGAGCTCGCCAATGGCAAGTTGACCTAGTTGCATCGGCCATAGCTGACGCCCTGCTGGAGAAAGAACCTTTGGTAATTCCCGAGCCTGCCCTGGAGAATGAGGGCGCAGAAGAGCTGGAATCTGTGGCTAAAGCCACAGAGTGATTTCAATGAATTACGCAACGAAAGAGTTGCGTAAATACCCTTAGTGCTTTAGATTTTCCCCATGCTCAGTTCCTTCATAATCGCCCTTCGTGAGGGGCTAGAAGCTGCACTCATTGTTGGAATCTTGATTGCCTACATCTCAAAGACTGGCAAATCACATTTACGTCCATTTATCTGGGGCGGAACCGCCGTAGCCATAGTCGCGAGCATAGCGCTAGGTGCAATTCTGACATTCACATCTGCTGAACTATCAGATACAGGTGAAGAGATTTTTGCGGGAGTAACATCTTTGGTAACAGTTGCCTTTGTTACTTGGATGGTTTTTTGGATGAAGCGCACGGCACGCTCCTTGCGAAGTGATCTCACGGAAAAAATGGACCATGCAATTCGCACTGGGCCATTAGCGCTTGCTGGGGCAGCGTTTTTCGCTGTTATTCGTGAAGGTCTAGAGACATCACTATTTGTTTACTCAAACTTTAAAAGCGTCGCCGATCCATTTAATTCAACAGTTGGACTAATGGCCGGATTCTCACTTGCAGTATCTTTGGGCTATCTCATTTATAAGAGCTCCATTAAACTCAACCTCTCCAAGTTCTTCACATATACCGGAGTGGGTTTAGTTATTGTTGCCACTGGCGTCCTTTCTTACGGTGTTCATGAGTTCCAAGAGTTGGGAGTCTTGCCAGGCCCTGATGCTTTTGCCTGGGATGTCACCTCAGTAATGCCTAAAGACTCACTTCTTGCAGGCATCCTCTCTGGAACAGTTGGTTTCGACACCACCACCTCCTGGCTCCAGCTAGGCCTCTATGCCGCATATCTCATTGCAGTCCTTGTGCCTTATCTGTCTAAAGAGCGCACAAAAACTCTCGCAAACGCCTAAGCGCTACTGTTACAAACTCTTACTGACGGGTAACATAGCGGCTATACCGTTTATTTGAGGAGTCCCACATGTCGCGCTCTATTGTCTTAGTTGATGCAGTCCGAACACCTTTTGGCAAAGCTGGAAGCCTTTACGCAGGAACACGTGCTGACGATTTAATGGTGCGCGCTATTCGCGGTTTACTTGATCGCAATCCCCTAGTTGACCGTGCCACTATTGACGATGTTGCCATTGCGGCGGCAACACAGACTGGTGATCAAGGAATGAACATTGGCCGCAGTGCGGCGCTCCTCTCTGGTTTACCAAATACGGTTCCTGGATACTCTATTGATCGCTGGTGTGCAGGAGCCCTCACTGCAGTTACAACTATCGCCGGCGCAATTGCTATGGGCACAAATGAAATTGCTATCGCCGGTGGTGTCGAACATATGGGCAACCATCCAATCGGTGAAGGTTTAGATCCAAACCCGCGGTATTTGGCTGAACGAATCGTTGAGCAAGATGCACTCGCTATGGGCGCAACGGCAGAAAGATTGCATGATCGTTTTCCATCGATAACAAAAGAGCGTGCCGATAAATTTGCACTTAACTCACAGATAAAAACTGCGCGAGCATATGAAGCTGGATTTATTCAGCGTGATTTAATTCCCACCGCCGCAAGAAGTGCAGATTTGGGTTGGGCAATTGCAACGATGGATGAACCGCCGCGGCCGCAAACAACGCTAGAGGGTTTAGCTGGATTAAAGACCCCCTTCCGTCCTGCTGGGCGTGTTACAGCTGGAAACTCATCTGGGTTAAACGATGGTGCAACAGCGGCGCTTCTTGCGAGTGAAGAAAAAGCAATCGAACTCGGTCTGTCAATTAAAGCTCGACTTGTAACATTTGCATTTGCTGGAGTCGAGCCCGAAATAATGGGTTATGGACCTGTACCTGCCACAATCAAAGCATTGAAGCAAGCCGGCTTAACTATTGGCGACATTGGCCTTTTTGAAGTTAATGAAGCCTTTGCTGTACAAGTCTTAGCTTTCTTAGAGCACTTCGGTATCGCCGATGATGATGCCCGCGTTAATCCATTTGGTGGTGCAATCGCTGTAGGTCATCCACTGGCATCATCGGGAGTTCGCTTAATGCTCAACTTAGCGCGCAGCTTTGAGGATCATCCCGAGGTGCGATATGGCATCACAACTATGTGCATCGGTCTTGGAATGGGCGGCACAGTAATTTGGGAAAATCCACACTTTATGGCAGGAGCAAAGTAAATGAATGCCGATATTAAACTTCCAGAAGGTGCACCCGAAGAGGTTATTACCCAGGCACTTGTCCACGACGTAGACTTACGCGCTTTTGGTGGTGTGGGGACATTGGCTTTGATCACATTAGATAACGGTCTAGACCATAATCGACCAAATACATTTGGTCCTAGTTCACTCCAATCTCTTGATCTTGCAATTACCGAAGCCATTAATCGTAAACCGACTGCAGTAGCCATTACTGGTAAGCCTTTTATTTTTGCCGCAGGTGCAGACCTGTCTGCGCTTTCATTTATGAATAAACGAGAGCAGTCCGTTGCAATTGGCAAGTTAGGCCACGATGTCTTCCGCCGTCTTGATGAGTGTGGAATTCCAACATTTGCATTCATCAATGGATTAGCACTCGGTGGAGGTCTTGAAGTCGGCTTGCACTGTAACTATCGAACTCTTGCTAGCACCGCATTAACTGGATTTCCAGAAGTATTTCTAGGCCTGGTTCCAGGTTGGGGTGGAGCAACGATTTTGCCCAAACTCATTGGCCCAGAGCGCGCCGTTCAAATAATTATTCTTAATGCTCTCAATAACAATACGATGATGAAGGCAAGAGATGCATTCAAACTTGGTGTCGTGGATGCGGTATTTGATCCTTCAGATTTCATTGAGCGATCTATTGCCTTTGCGGTTTCTGTCTTGAGCGGTTCGACGAAAATTGAGCGCAAGGATTACAGCGGCGATCCAGGATGGGACAGTGCACTAGCTACAGGCCGTGCAGCGGCATTGAAGAAATTTGGTGGAGCCGAGATCGCTTCTCCCAATAGAGCACTTGCGCTCATTGCAGCTGCGCGCACTAATTCCCGCAGTGAAGGCTTTGCTGCTGAAGATCAAGCGTTGGCGGATTTAACTTTGACCGACTCTTTGCGAGCATCCCTTTACGCATTCAACCTTATTCAAAAGAAACGAAAGAAAGTCGAAGGTGCTCCAAAACCAGCTCTAGCCCGAAAAGTAAATAAAGTTGGTGTTGTCGGAGCAGGACTAATGGCATCCCAACTTGCGCTCTTGCTTCTTAAAAATCTGAAATGCCCCGTTGTTATGACCGATATCGATCAAGAGCGCGCCGATAAAGGTGTTGCCTGGGTGAAGAATGAACTGACAAAAAATGTTGAGAAAAAACGTATGAGCCCAGAGGTCGCTCAGCGTTTATCCCTGCTGATTTCAGGCTCATCTGATCAGCAAGTTTTTGCAGGGTGCGATTTTGTGATTGAGGCGATTTTTGAAGAACTCTCACTGAAGCAAGAGTTATTCAAAAAATTAGAAGAAATAGTCTCCGCAGAATGTGTTTTAGCAACAAACACTTCTTCGCTCTCTGTTGAACGAATGAGTGAGGGTCTTAAGAACCCGGAACGCGTAATTGGTTTCCACTTCTTTAATCCAGTTGCTGTTATGCCTTTGTTGGAAGTTGCGCGCACCAGTACGACTGATGATGCAACAACAGCAACAGCAATCGCAGTGGGTAAAGAACTCAAGAAAACAATGATCATCTGCAAGGATGCTCCAGGCTTCGTTGTTAATCGCTTGTTGACTCGCTTTATGGGAGAAATTACTGACGCTGTCGATGAGGGAACTCCCCCAGATATCGCCGATAGCGCTATGAGTTCGATTGGTTTTCCAATGTCACCGTTCCAACTTCTAGATTTAGTTGGCCCAGGCGTTGGTCTACATGTTTCAAAAACACTGCATAACAATTTAGGTGTCCGATATCGTATTTCTCCCACCATGCAGGCGATGGTCGATCAAGGAATTCGCAATTTCTACATAAAGAATGATGATGGTTCAGTAGTAGCAAACCCTGCGGCACTAGCCCTTATTCCACAAGGAGATTCTCCATCAACGCCTGAGCAAGTTCGAAGTCGGGCATTAACCGCCTTAGCAGTTGAGGCGCGCATGATGCTTGATGAAGGCGTTATTTCGACTGCGGCTGAAATTGATCTTTGTATGTTGATGGGAGCTGGTTGGCCGCTGCACTTGGGTGGAATTTTGCCGTACTTGGATCGAGAAGGAATCAGCGAGTCTGCTTGTGGTTCGCGCTTTCATCTACCTGGGATTGCATCTCTTCCTTAAAGCTGCTGCTCCACCCAACAATGCTGCGTGCAATATTCTGAGATGTAATTCCAATATCACTGAGAATCTCGCTGCGTTTTGAGTGTTCAAAAAATTCAAGAGGTACGCCTATAGAGTGCAACGGAACTGTTAGACCGGCATCTCTGAATAGTTCTGAGATCGAACTTGCGATTCCTGCATGGCGTATTCCATCTTCTAACACAACAACCGTTGAATAACGTTGAGCCATTGTTACAAGTGATGCCGGTAGCGGTTTAACCCATCGCGGATCTATAACAGTTACACCAACACCTTCCCGATATGCCTGCGATGCTGCCTCGACGGCCAAACTGGCCATTGCTCCCACGCTAATCATCAAGATATCGGCACTCTCTCCACGGTACAAAATGTCGATGCCATCACGCCGTTCGAACGCAGGTATATCGGTTTGCACTGCGCCTTTAGGAAAGCGAACCATTGATGGCGCATCACTAATATCAACTGCTTCTCGCAATAGTTCTCGCAGTCTGGCTCCATCTCTAGGAGCACCCACGTGCATAGTTGGAACGATTCCAGTCAGAGCTAAGTCCCAAATTCCATGGTGCGAAGGACCATCGTCGCCAGTGATGCCAGCTCGATCGAGTACAAAAGTTACCCCCGCCTTGTGCAAAGCCACATCGAGCAGGAGTTGGTCGAAAGCGCGATTGAGAAAAGTTGAGTAGACAGCGACTACTGGATGTAAGCCACTAAAGGCTAATCCAGCAGCACTCGTGACAGCATGTTGCTCGGCAATTCCAACGTCAACAGTTCTGTCAGGAAAATGTTGAGCAAATTGGTCAAGGCCAGTGGGACCCAACATAGCCGCAGTTATTGCGACAATATCTTTTCGTTCTTTGCCAATCTCAACTAACTCGGCTGCAAAAACTTTTGTCCATGTTAAGCCGCTCTTTGAAAGTGGTTCTCCAGTTTCTGGATCGACAATTCCAACAGCGTGAAATTTCTCGGCTTCGTCGGCAACTGCAGGTTGGTGCCCATGTCCCTTTTCAGTAATCACATGAACCAAAATCGGTGCGCCATATTCTTTAGCTTGATGTAACGCACGCTCAAGTGCGCCTATGTCATGACCATCAATAGGACCCATGTACTTAAGTCCAAGATCCTCAAACATTCCCTGTGGCGCGATGATGTCCTTAATTCCCTTTTTGACTCCATGCAAAGTGTCAAATATTGGTCCACCGACTAGTGGAGTTTTATGCAGTACGTCCTTGCCCCAATCGAGGAATTTTTCATAGCCACTAGTAACACGAAGTGTTGAAAGATAAGTTGCTACTCCACCTATTGTTGGAGAATATGACCGCTCGTTATCATTTACGATAATTACTAAATTTCTTTTTTCAGCTGTTGCAATATTGTTGAGCGCTTCCCATGACATACCACCGGTAAGGGCGCCATCACCTACGACTACTACAACATGGCGATCATCAATTCCCTGCAAGGAATAACCTCGTGAAATTCCATCGCCCCAGGACAGGGCAGTTGATGCATGAGAGTTCTCAATCACGTCATGAGGACTCTCACTACGATTTGGATAACCAGAAATTCCACCGCGTTGGCGTAATTCATCAAAACTTTCTGCCCGACCCGTCAGAATTTTATGAACATATGATTGATGTCCTGTATCAAAAAGAACAACATCTTTCGGTGATTCAAATGTGCGATGAATTGCGATGGTAAGTTCGACAACACCTAAATTCGGCCCTAGGTGGCCACCAGTTTTAGAAACCTTTTCAATCAGGAATACGCGAATTTCTTCGCCGAGTTCGGTTAGCTGCTCCGCGGTAAGTCCAGCCAAATCAGCTGGGGATTTAATGGCATCTAACATGGTCGATATTTTAGATGGTTAGACACTCAAGAGCGACCGCAAAACGTACTGCATAATCCCGCCGTGTCGGTAATAATCAGCCTCACCTGGGGTATCGATACGTACTTTGGCATTAAAGCGCTTCTCTCCTGCAATGACAGCAAGTTCCCTAGGAACACCCCCACTATTGAGTGCAGTAATGCCCTCAATTGAGAAAACTTCAGTTCCATCAAGTCCTAAACTTTTTGCGCTCTCACCATCGATGAATTGCAATGGCAATACACCCATTCCAATTAAGTTCGAACGGTGAATTCGCTCAAAACTTTCGGCGATTACTGCTCGCACACCAAGAAGTGCAGTTCCCTTTGCGGCCCAGTCGCGCGATGATCCCGATCCATACTCTTTACCCGCAAGAATAACTAGCGGTACGCCAGCGTTCTGATATGCGACTGAGGCATCGTAAATAGTGCTCTGTTGGCCATCGCTCAGGAAGTTACGAGTGAAGCCACCTTCTACGCCGTCGAGAATTAAGTTTTTCAATCGAATATTGGCAAAAGTTCCTCGGATCATCACTTCGTGATTACCACGGCGTGAACCATATGAATTGAAATCTTTGCGCTCGATTCCATGCTCAGCTAGATAGATACCAGCAGGCGAATCGACTTTAATATTTCCGGCAGGTGAAATATGGTCTGTCGTGACTGAATCACCGAGCACTGCTAAAACTCGTGCACCCGAAATATCAGTCACTGGTGTTGGATTTTTCGGCATTCCATCGAAGTAGGGTGGCTTGCGCACGTATGTGGACTCAGAATCCCATTCAAACGTATTTCCACTCGGAGTCGAAAGTGCTTTCCATCGGTGGTCTCCGTCAAAGACTGATGCATAATCCTTCGTAAACATAGCCGAAGAAATGGAGCTCTCGATAACAGTTTGAATCTCTTGCGGAGTAGGCCAGATATCTCTTAAGTAAACTGGGTTTCCATCAAAGTCATCACCAAGTGAATCAGTTTCAAAATCATGATTCATGGTGCCGGCGATTGCATATGCAACTACCAGTGGCGGAGAGGCCAAATAATTCATCTTCACATCTGGACTAATTCGGCCTTCAAAATTTCGATTTCCGGAAAGGACGGCCGAAACCGCTAAGTCACTGTCATTAACTGCTTTGCTAATTGCGATGGGTAGCGGGCCGGAGTTTCCGATACAGGTAACACAACCATAGCCAACTAAATGAAAACCTAAAGCTTGCATGTACTGCGTTAAATCTGCACGATCATAGTAATCTGTTACAACTTTCGAACCTGGAGCAAGCGTAGTTTTCACCCATGGCTTTGATTTCAACCCTTTTTCTACAGCTTTTTTAGCTAATAAAGCCGCACCAATCATGACTGATGGATTTGAAGTATTAGTACAGGAAGTAATTGACGCGATAACTACATCCCCATTTTTGACGCGCGTATCTCCGGCAGTCACTTCACTTAAAACTGTTTTGTCAGAAAAATAAGTTGGCAGAATTTCAGCCAATGCTGTCTTGGAATTGCTCAATGAAATTCGATCTTGCGGACGCTTTGGTCCAGAGATTGATGGAACAACGGTAGATAGATCAAGTTCAACCACTTGCGAGAATCGAGGAGCAACTGCAGGGTCATGCCATAAACCTTGCGCTTTGGCGTACGTTTCAACTAACTCAATTTGATCTTCACCTCTGCCCGTTAAACGCAAGTAACGCAAAACCTCTTCATCAACAGGAAAAATTGCGCATGTAGAACCGTACTCCGGACTCATGTTTCCAATAGTTGTACGGTTCGCCATCGGAACAGAGACCACACCCGGCCCGAAGAACTCAACAAACTTGCCAACCACTCCGACTTTGCGCAAAATCTCTGTAATGGTCAAAGCCATGTCAGTTGCCGTCGTTCCCGGTTCGAGCTGGCCAGTTAGTTTGAAACCAATCACTTGCGGAATGAGCATCGAGACAGGTTGTCCCAACAATGCAGCTTCCGCCTCAATTCCGCCAACACCCCAGCCCAAAACGCCAAGACCATTAACCATTGTTGTGTGTGAGTCCGTACCAACAACCGTGTCTGGGTATGCCCGCAGAACACCGTTAACTTCACGCGTCATAACTACTCGAGCCAGATATTCGATATTAACTTGGTGAACAATTCCGGTTCCAGGGGGAACTACTTTGAATTCATCAAATGCGGTTTGTCCCCAGCGCAAGAATCGATACCGCTCTTGATTGCGCTCATATTCAATATCGGTATTTTCTTCAAAAGAGTTTTTAGTTCCGAAAACATCGGCAATCACCGAGTGGTCAATGACTAACTCTGCAGGTGCAAGTGGATTGACCTTTGCTGCATCTCCGCCTAACTCAACTATTGCCTCACGCATTGTTGCAAGATCGACGATGCAAGGAACGCCAGTAAAATCCTGCATAATCACACGACCTGGAGTGAACTGAATTTCAGTATCTGGTTCGACGCTCGGATCCCACGAAGCCAAGGCCTTAATATTTTCAGCAGTAATATTTGCGCCATCTTCAGTTCGCAGCAGGTTTTCCAGCAGAATTTTCAATGAGGATGGAAGATTAGCTGCCCCGTCTATGGCCGAAATATCAAATATCTCAAAACTCTTTCCCGCAACCTCTAAATTCTTTTTTGCGTTAAAAGAGTTTTTACTCATTATCTGCCTTCCATGAGGTAAGTATTAGAAATCAATAATACCTAAGACGGCAAGAACAGTGCAACACACTCAACATGCTGCGTCATTGGGAAAAGATCAAAAGCCCTTATTTTAGCGAGTTTAAAGCCCACTTCTGAAAAGTAAGCAGTATCACGTGCAAGTGCAGCGGGATCGCATGCCACATATACAACTGCTCGCGGACTTAAGCGAGAAATGTCAGGGATAACTACTTTGCCAGCGCCTTCACGTGGAGGATCTAGAACTACAACATCTGCAGAATCAATACGTAGTAAGTGCTTAGCTACATCTCCCGTTGTGATTTTAATATTTGTATAGCTTTGAAAATTTCGAGTAGCGTCGGCAGTAGCGGTTTTGCTACCCTCAATGAGATGAATGCTTCCCCCAGTACCAACTAAATCCGCCATTACTGATGTGAAGAGTCCTACTCCACCATATAGATCTAATACATGCTCACCGTTTTCAATTTGCGCAAACTCAAGCACTGCCTCGGTTAGTATTTTTGGCGCAAGAAAATGGCTTTGCCAGAATGAGTTTTGACTAACTTCGAGAGTTTTATCTACGACCGTTTCATGAAGTACTTGATTTCCTTCTGTTAGCCGTGCCCGCCCTTCACCTCTAGTTGGTGCGAGTGCAATATTTCGCTCTCCTGTATTAGAAGTAGCAATTTCTATTTTAAGGTCGCCTTTCCAGATTCGCTTCGAAAGCTCAGGAATATTCATGTGTTCTGCGCTAATTAAGCAATCATTTACTGGCACAACTCGGTGGCTGCGCGAAGCAAAAAAACCGAGTTCGCCGGAACTATTAGTCGTTGCAGTTGAACGCGTTCTCCAATGTAAAGGAGGCCCAACTTCTTCGACAACGACAGAAATTTCTAGCTTTGCTATTCGAGAAAACTGTTCAACAATGACCATGGCCTTTAACGTGCGTTGGTGCTCAACTGCAATATGTTGAAAATCGCAACCTCCGCACCCGCTGCGATGTGCATAAACACACGGTGCTGGTACACGATTGGATGATGGTTCTAAAACCTCAATCACATCGGCGCGATTAAAAGATGATCCTATTGAGGTGATAACAATGCGACATTTTTCCCCCGGGATAGCATGTCGGACGAAAAAGACTGCGCCTTCATTTCGGGCTATAAAATGTCCACCGTGTGCGATTTTTTCAATCGTGGCCTCAAAAATATCCCCAACTGCCCAACGCGCGCCTTTGCTTGATGCCATAGAACTAAGCCTATGGGTGTAAGTTAATACATATGCACGTAGTCATCATGGGATGCGGTCGAGTCGGATCTTCATTAGCTACCGAACTCGAAGCTGCTGGCCACTCTGTCGCAATCATTGACCAAGCAAGAGAGGCTTTTCGTCGCCTCGGGCCTGATTTCAAAGGTGAGACTGTCATGGGTGTCGGCTTTGACCGTGACATCTTGCGAGAAGCAGGTATCGAAAGAGCGGAAGCTTTTGCCGCAGTCAGCAATGGAGATAATTCAAATATTTTAGCGGCGCGAGTTGCTGGCGAAACTTTTGGTGTAAAAAATGTAGTTGCACGAATTTACGACCCAGGTAGAGCTGAAATTTATCAAAGACTTGGAATCCCAACTGTTGCTACTGTCTTATGGGCTACCGACCAAATATTGCGCAGGCTCTTGCCTGAAGGCTCTCGTTCTGAATGGCGCGATGCAAGTGGCACGATTCAACTCTGTGAAATGCATCCACATACAGATTGGTATGGTCGCCAGATTCTCTTGATCGATCAACTTACGCAAGCACGAGTTGCTTTCATTACTCGACTCGGCGTTGGCATGATTCCTGACGAACATACAGTTTTACAGGAAGGCGACTTGGTCCATGTCATGGTTGCCGATGAAGACATCACGCGTGTTGAAGCAATACTTGGACAGTCTCCAGAAAGTGGTCACTAATGAGAATTGCAATAGCTGGCGCAGGAAATGTTGGGCGTGCGATTGCCCGTGAACTTCTAGATAACGGGCACCAAGTTCTGCTCATTGATAAGGATCCAAAAGCGCTCAAGCTGGAAAGTGTCCCTGATGCTGAATGGCTCATGGCTGATGCCTGTGAAATCACTTCATTAGATAAAGCCCACTTAAATAATTGCCAGGTTTTAGTTGCTGCAACTGGCGATGACAAAGCAAATCTTGTTACATCGCTCTTAGGAAAAACTGAGTACGGCGTTCCTCGTGTGGTTGCCAGAATTAATCATCCAAAAAATGAGTGGCTATTTGATTCATCATGGGGGGTAGATGTTGCAGTGTCTACTCCGAGAATCATCTCGGCACTTGTTGAAGAGGCAGTAACTGTCGGCGATGTAGTACGACTCTTTTCATTCAAAAAAGGCCAAGCAAATTTAGTTGAATTAACTTTGCCAGATAGTTCAGCATGTATTGGAAAAACCGTTGAAGAGATCGAGCTTCCTGAAAATGCAGCTCTTGCCGCAATCGTTCGGGACGGCCGTGTCATCACAGCAAAAGCCCATGATGTATTTGCTGCAGGAGATGAGCTTCTATTTGTTGCCTCATCGGCAGCTGAAGTCGAAATTAAAGCCTGCTTTATTAGTTAGTCCTCAGTTTTATGGACCGGTGGGGCGCTTTTGATTACAAGCCACGATAAATATGCTGCAGCAATAAATAGCGGGTACCCCATTAGTAAATTAACAGTTCCTAAGAGATTTACATTTCCGCTTAAATAAATCGGGTACTGAACCAGAATTCGAATAAAAAACATTCCGACCCAAATCCAACTGGCACGAATATAAGCTTTTTTACGGACAGGATCTTTTCTCCATAGAAAATTCTCCCCGAGCAATGGTCCAATAATTACACCAAGTATTGGCCACCCTGCAAGATTTCCAATTAAATACACAGTTCCGTACCCAAGATTTGTTAAAAGCTTCGGAATATAGAAATCAGAGGGATTACCGCTCTTGTTAGCAAAGTAAGCACATATCAGAACTCCAATTAGCCCTGAAACCGCATGCTGAATGGTGTCTTTTTTGGCAAGACGTATTATCGCTAGAAAGACTGAAATGCTTACTGCGCCAACAAGTGCTGGCGTAAGGTCTTTGCCAATATTAAAAACTATGAGAAAGAGTATTGAAGGTAAACCAGAGTCAATTAGCCCCCTAGCGCCCCCTAGCGCCCCCATTACTTTATCGCGGTCTTGATTGTGCTCGCTCATGATGTTCCCGTCGATCCGAAACCACCGGTACCACGCTCTGACTCTGGCAGTTCTTCCAACTCAATAAATTCTGCATGCTCTACCCTTTGAATAACCAACTGTGCAATTCGATCACCCTTTATAAAAGATACTGATTCATGTTTATCAAGATTAATAAGAATGCAAGAAATCTCGCCACGATATCCCGAATCAATGGTTCCAGGAGTGTTCACCAAAGAAACCCCATGTTTGATAGCTAAACCAGAACGCGGATGGACCAGAGCGACATAGCCCCGTGGAAGTGCGATTGAGATTCCAGTGGGCACCAATGCACGCTCACCAGGTGCTAACGTAAAGTCTATTCTCGTGGTTAAGTCTGCACCTGCGTCTCCAACTTTTGCATACGTTGGAAAAGGAACTGATTCGTCCGTGCGAGTAATGAAAATTTGCAACTGGTCCATAGGCTAAGGATTTATTTCAAAGTCAGGATCTACAAAGGCCAATAACTCTGGAGTCTTTGAGATGTGCTCTAGATACTCTTTTGGTGCATTATCGAGAAAATGGTTCATCGGTACAATCACAAAAAGTGCTGCAGCCCGCACAACAACAGGTCCATCTATAGAATTAAGCCGTCCCTCTGCACGTGTATAAACCTTACGATTTACTTGACCAGTAATTGATGCGGTGATGTGAAGTGTCGAACCCATCGGAACTGGTTTCAAAAAATCTGTCTCTAAGCGAGCAGTCACTGCAGGAGCTCGTATTAGCCACATTAACTTTCCAAGCGCTTCATCAAATGCCAAAGACAGTAAGCCTCCATGCGCCAAGCCCGGAGCCCCTTGGTGATTTTCAGTCACCGTAAATTGAGCTGTGATGTTTGCACCCGCACCAGCGTATGCAACAAGGTGCAAACCTGTTGGGTGTAACTCTCCACATCCAAAACAGTGCCCAAAATGGGATGGGATCTTCGAACCAATTGGTGGAGCTTTTGGATGGCGTTCTGGAATCGCCGCCCCTTCGGGTGGAGTTGTACTTGCAACGCGACTCATAGATAAAGAGTATCCGATACCGTAACGCCTATGCGATACCGCGAAGTGATCCGTATGCCACTATGGTTATTGGCAATTATCTACTTCTTCCTGCTCTCTTTAGTGCTCTCTATCGGAGCAGCACTGGGAAACACAGCTGCCATCGTCTCACTTCTGGCTACAACCGCCTTACTTGTTCTGATTGCTTTAAAGAGTGCACTAAGAATTGAAATTAATGACGAAGAACTTCGAGTTGGTAGAGCCCACATCGAATTGAAATTTGTGAGCAGTATTCAAACCCTGACAGCAAGTGAAATGGCATCACTTCGCACCCGTGATGCTAATCCAGCTGCATTTTTAGCGATTCGATTTTGGTCGCCAGCTGGAGTCAGAGTTGTAATTAATGACTCACGGGACTCGACACCATATTGGTTGGTTACCAGCAAAAATCCCCGTGCATTAATAAAAGCCTTAGAGTTGAACTAGTTACATTCTTTACAAACAGCTTTAGCGCCCTCACCTTTAGCAAGTTGTGTAATGTGATGAACCAAGAAGCACCGTGAACAGGTGAATTCATCTTCTTGCTTAGGTACCACGCGAACTGCCAACTCTTCACCAGATAAATCAGCACCTGGAAGTTCAAGATTTTCTGCAGCCTCTGCTTCGTCAACATCAATTTGACCGGATTGAGCATCGACGCGTTTTGCCTTGAGTTCTTCTAACGACTCTTCGTGTAGCTCTTCATCGGTCTTTCTGGGGGTGTCGTAATCTGTTGCCACTGCTCTCACCTCGATTCTTTTTCTCAGTTGAAATCAATATAAAATCATCCTTGCGGGCGCATCATGACCTATGAAGCGCACCCTAGGTGATATAACACGCGGCGTGTCGGTGTTATTCCCCACTCACCTGGGCGATTTCTATCGCTTGGGCCAATCCCCCGTCAACTCGAGCGTGAATCAAGGTTCCTGCCTCCACGTACTCCTGCATAAAAATCTCCCCGTGTTCGTGGATGGCATGAATTAAATCGCCACGGTTATATGGAATAACTGCCTTAATTTCAACATTCGGGCGAGGCAGAGTACTTTCAATAGCATGAACTAAGGCTTCTATTCCAAAGCCAGTCCTTACTGAGAAAGCAAAACTATTTGGCTCTTTACGCAGAATCTCCATAACTTTTTCAGGATCAGCGATATCAACTTTATTTATTGCAATGATCTCAGGAATGTGAGATCCACCGATTTCTGCAATTACTTCGCGAACGGCGCGGATCTGTTCGAATGGATCTGAGTGTGACCCATCGACTACATGCACAATTACATCTGCGCCTGAGACTTCTTCGAGCGTTGATTTAAAAGCATCAATGAGTTGATGAGGTAAGTGACGAACAAAGCCAACAGTGTCAGTGAGCGTATATATACGCCCATCACTGGTCGAAGATTTTCGAACCGTTGGATCCAGCGTTGCAAAGAGTGCATTTTCTACAAGCACACCTGCATCAGTTAAACGGTTTAGTAGCGAAGATTTACCGGCATTGGTATAGCCCGCAATGGCAACCGAAGGGATATTAAAACGTTTGCGTTCTTGTCGCTTAGTGTCACGTGAGGTTTTCATCTGTGCAATTTCTCCACGTAGCTTTGCCATCTTGTCACGAATACGACGTCGATCAGTTTCAATCTTTGTCTCTCCTGGGCCACGGCCACCGATTCCGGCGCCGCCAGCAGTGCGGCCGCCCACTTGCCGTGAAAGTGAATCACCCCACCCACGCAGTCTTGGAAGTAAGTACGCAATCTGTGCAAGCTCTACTTGTGCCTTGCCCTCTTTACTTTTAGCATGTTGTGCAAAAATATCTAAAATCAATGCTGTCCGATCGACAACTTTGACTTTTACTTTCTCTTCTAACTGTCGAAGTTGCGAAGGCGAAAGTTCGCCATCACAAATCACAGTGTCTGCGCCAGTTGCAATGACGACTTGACGGAGCTCTGCGACTTTTCCCGAACCGATATATGTTGCTGGATCTGGTTTATCACGTCGCTGAATAAGCCCTTCTAGTACTTCAGATCCTGCAGTCTCTGCCAAGGCTCTCAACTCTGCCAGGGAATTTTCAGCCATCACTGAAGTGCCTTCAGTCCAAACACCAACCAGTACAACTCGCTCAAGTTGTAACTGTCGATATTCAGCTTCTGAGATGTCTTGGAGTTCGGTCGAAAAACCTTTAACTCTACGTAGTGCGTGGCGCTCAGAAAGCTCTAACGTTGGATCAACTAGTTCATCCATCTCACTTGAGTCGTAGTCGGCGGCGACTCGAGCGCTCTCCCGCATCAATGCTTCGAACTCGTCGCCAACCTCTTTATTAGGCAAGTAAGAACTCCGTGATATCTACATCTTTAACTAACACTGCCGGACCAATCAGCGTTGCATTCGAATGCCCATCAATGGAAACTTCAAGTCGACCTCCAGGAGGATTAATGATCCATCGTGTTGGTAATTTCTCTTTGGTATGTAAAGCCGCCGCAAATGCAACTGCACATGTACCTGTTCCACAAGATCGAGTTTCACCACTCCCCCGTTCATAAACCCGCATAGCAACTTCGTGGTCACCAGTAATCTTTACAAATTCAACATTCACGCCTTCGGGATAAGACTCTCGTGGGCGAACAACTGGGGGTTCACTTAATGAGCCAACTTCATCGAGGTTTTCCACAAAAACCACTGCGTGAGGATTTCCAACATTTATGTTGTATCCGTTCCAGACTTTTGAATTTGTTGCCGCAGTAATTTCTTCCGCTTCATCAGTTACCTGGCCCATATTGACCGAGATGTCTCCCACCATTGGTACACGCAGGTGCTTAACTCCATCTCGCGTATTAATTCCGAAAATTCCCTCTTGCATATGACCACGTTCTACTAAATAGCGCGCCATGACTCGGATTCCATTGCCACACATTTCGGCAAGAGAACCATCAGCATTTCGGTAGTCCATGAACCATTTATCATCACGCTTGATGATGCGAATTAAACCGTCCGCACCAATCCCAGTTTTTCGATTACAGATAGCTGCGGTCTGAGAAGTTGTTATTGAATGCTCATCATTGGGATCAAAAACAAGGATGAAATCATTTTCCGTGCCATGTCCATATGTTGCAATCATTGGGTTGAGTTTATCTTCTCTAACTGTGCCATAACCAAATCTAAACGTGGCTGAGTTGGAGAAATCCACCTGATGCGCGAATCTCTGGAAAACCAAGTCTCTTGACGGCGCCCATATTGTCGCGTTGCGCGTTTTGTATCCTCTCGAGCCTCATCTTCACTCATTGAACCCTTACGAAAAGCGATAATCTGTGAATACCCGAGAGCCAGTTGAGCAGTCCGCCCCTCTGTAATTCCATTTTCTAGCAGCCCATCTACCTCTGCCACAAAGCCTTTATCCCACATGAGATCTACGCGCGCACTTATTCGCTCATTCAGAGTTGAACGATCCATTACCAGTCCAAACTGCTGTGCATCTGGATATCTAGTGCTCGCCTCGCGCGGCAAATTTGCCGTGAAAGGTTTACCGGTAATAGCAATCACTTCTAGCGCACGAATAACTCTGCGTGCATTCGCACGGTCAATGGCGATTGCAGCCGCTGGATCCAACTTTTCTAATCGCTCAAACAGTGCGTTAAGTCCAATGTTTTCTAGTTCTTTTTCAAGGTCCTCGCGCACATCTGGATCGGTGTCGGGGAAATTTAGTTCGTCCAAGATTGATTTTATATAAAGACCAGTCCCACCAACCACAATCGCATTTTTCCCACGGGATTCAATCTCAGTGATTGCTGCACGTGCAGCGTTTTGATACCAAGCAACAGTTGAATCTTGATTAACTTCTAATACATCAAGCAAATGGTGGTGAATACCTTGGCGCCCAACAACAGTTAGTTTTGCAGTCCCAATATCCATGCCTCGATAAATCTGCATTGAATCAGCGTTGATTACTTCGCCATTTATCTGTTGTGCGATTGAAATTGCTAAATCGCTCTTACCTGTGGCCGTGGCGCCACAAATTACAATCACGCTCATCGTTGAAAAGTTGGCATTCCAAGCATTGTGCCGCTTTTGCTGGCCTCTTTATTTCGTGCCTCATGGGCATCGCCGCCACGTGTTGCTCGGACATTTCCTGGTGTGCCAATCAAATAATGGGCAGATGCATCTGTAATGACTACTTCGACTTCATCGCCAGGTCTGGCCGTCGCCGAATTATCAAAGTGCACAAGTCTGAAATCCTCGCTACGACCCGTCAAGCGCTCCTGGGCTGCATCTCGACGACCTTCATAATCTCCGACCAATACTTTGAAGTTTTTGCCAATCGCTTCTTGGTTTACTGAATATGAAATCTCCTGTTGATGATTATGAAGCCGTGTATAGCGTTCCCCAACAACATCACTAGCAACCTGATTCGGCATCGATGCAGCAGGTGTACCCGGGCGAATGGAATATTGATATGTATAGGCAGCAGCAAACCGAGCTTCGGTACATAGATCCAAAGTTGCTTGAAAATCAGCTTCAGTCTCACCTGGAAATCCAACAATTATGTCAGTAGTAATAGATGCATGCGGCATGGCAGTACGGACACGATTAAGGATTCCGAGATACCTATCCGTACGATAAGAGCGGCGCATCGCCTGCAAAATTGAATCCGATCCGGACTGTAATGGCATATGCAGATGCGGCATAACATTGGATGTCTGCGCCATCGCCTCAATAACATCATCAGTAAAGTCACGTGGGTGTGGAGACATAAAGCGCACACGTTCGAGGCCATCAACTTTTCCACAATCGCGCAGCAAATTAGCAAAGGCGTGACGATCACCGAAGTCAACTCCATAGGCATTAACGTTTTGGCCTAGCAGGGTTATCTCAATAACGCCTTGATCCACAAGGGCTCGAACTTCATCCAGGATTTCTTTTGAGCCTCGATCTTTTTCAATGCCACGCAAGGTAGGGACGATACAAAAAGTACACGTGTTATTACAGCCCACAGAAACCGATACCCAAGAAGAAAATGCAGACAATCGCCGTGCAGGCAATGTGGATGGGAAGTGCTCTAGCGATTCAAGGATCTCAATCTGAGACTCTTCCTCGATGCGCGCTCTTTCAAGGAGAATAGGAAGTGAACCAACGTTATGAGTTCCAAAAACTACATCAACATAGGGAGCTTTCTTCAAAATCATGGCTTGATCTTTTTGCGCTAAACATCCCCCGACAGCGATCTGCATCAATGGATTAAGCTTTTTAATCGGTGCTAAAAAAGAAAGATTTCCATAAAGTTTGTTGTCGGCATTTTCTCTCACCGCACATGTATTGAAAACTACTATATCGGCCTGTGCGCCTTCGCTAACTGGGATATAACCCGCTTCATCTAAAAGACCGGCGATGCGTTCGGAGTCATGAACATTCATCTGACAGCCATAAGTTTCGACTGTGTAGGTGCGGTTCATGTGCCTATCGTAGAGCCTTAATTAGATCGCGATAACTTCAATCTCAAAGCTCGAACGGTTCACCAGCGCAGCATGATGATTATCTAGTGTTTTCCAGCCCGGTTGATTCCAACCACTCGAGGCAAATAGGACGCCTTCTGGGGTAGGTAGATATTTAATCTCATAATAATCTTCTGGTGCCCAATCAGGCTTTCGATCTGTTTTGTGTTCGCTGACTGTTATAAAAGTCTCTCGATTCATAAGCATGCAATTTAAACTTGTTGTGTCGCCATGCTCTTTGATAATTTTCAGCGCGCTTTTAATGCCATCAACCAAACCTATTTTTTCTATCTCAGTCATGACTAAGTAGAAGTAGCGCTCACTATCAGTATCCCCGATTATTAAATCCTGAAATTTTGGATCGATAAACGAAGTGATCGCATCCGGCGGAAATATTGAGCCATTATGGATAAAGGAGTAGTCCCCATACATAAATGGGTGCGTGTTGTTCTCGCTGATTGACAATCCTTTTGTAGCCCACCGTAAATGGAGCAGTGCACCGTCAGCAACATTGTCAGCAACTGTCGCATTAAAAGTTTCACTGTGCGCTGCTGCTTCTACGCTCCTTTCAAGAATGGTATGGCTGCCTCCTAGATCGACGGTAGATAGCCCCCAGCCATCACAGTGAACCGATGAAAGTGCCACAAAATCTGAAAATTCACTTCCAACCAGGGCTGGGAATGAGGTTTTACCTGGCGACACGTAGCCCATTAATCGGCACATTTTAGAGAAAACCCCTATCGCTTAAGTCACACTATGAGGTAGAAATGTTACCCCAGAGTCTCAAGGAGGAGTACATCTTGGCAATTACAAATGACGATGAAAAACGCTTAGCCGAACTTGGTTACAAACAGGAGCTCAATAGAACCTGGTCCGGTTTTTCAAATTTTGCAATCTCTTTTTCAATTATTTCAATCTTGGCTGGGTGTTTCACTACCTTCGCGCAAGCTTGGAACAATGGAGGTCCAGTTGCGATCTCAATTGGTTGGCCAATAATCTCTCTGTTCATTTTAATAATCGGTTTTTGTATGTCAGAGCTCGCCTCTGCATATCCAACTTCTGGTGGAATTTACTGGTGGGCATCAAAACTCGGTGGTCCACGAGCTGGATTCTTCACTGGCTGGTTAAACCTTATAGGCCTAGTCTCAGTGACTGCCTCAGTAGGTTACGGAGCGGCCAGTTTCTTGAATGTAATCCTTGGCAATCAATGGCCAAGTTATGCGACTGACTTTTTAGGTGGCGACTACATCAAGCAGCAGTTCTTCCTCTTCCTGGCAATTATCCTCTTTGTCACATTAATCAATATTTATAGTGGACACCTACTTTCTTTATTTAACAATATTTCAGTATGGTGGCACGTCTTTGGAGCATTAATTGTTATCGGAATCTTGCTCTTTGTCCCATCTGAACACCAAACACTTTCTTGGATGTTTACAACCAAGATTAATAGTTCTGGCTTTAGCGATAACTCATACTGGCTTTATGTGTTGCCATTGGGCTTCTTACTAACGCAGTACACAATTACGGGTTTCGATGCCTCTGCTCATCTTTCTGAAGAGACACATGATGCACATATCAATGCAGCAAAGGGAATCTGGAAGTCGATTTTCTACTCAGCTATCGGCGGATATATCCTGCTCATGGCCTTCCTGTTTGCCGCAACTAAGACTGACATGATCAGTTCGTTTGATCCAGCAGTCAATCCCTTCGGTGGCGGATCTGTTATTGCAGTTCTCTACAGCGCACTTGGTGGCGGGCTTGCATTCAAATTAGTCATGATCATCACAACAGCAGGTCAAATCTTTTGTGTCACTGCATGCCTCACATCCTGCTCGCGCATGATGTATGCATTCTCGCGCGACGGTGCGGTTCCAGGGGGTCATCTTTGGAAGAAAGTTAACAAGCACCATGTTCCTTTGAATGCAGTATTGGCATCTTCTATTGGTGGGATTATTTTGACACTTCCTGCATTGTGGAAGAGTCCAACTGGCGCTCCTACTGCTTTCTATGCAGTTGTATCCGTCTGCGTTATCTCGCTCTACCTTGCATTTTTGATTCCAATCTGGCTGCGCCTTAAAGCTGGGGATTCTTTCAAGGCTGGAGCTTGGACGCTCGGCTCTAAGTACAAGTGGATGAACATTGTTGCAGTCGCTGAGATTTCAATCATCTCTATCTACTTCATTTTGCCATTCTCACCAGCTGGAACTCCCGGCAATAAAGACTTCACGTGGACGGCAGTAAATTATGCCCCTCTTATTACTGGTGGTGCGTTAATTATTCTTGCTATTTGGTGGAGTTTGTCGGCCAAGAAGTGGTTCACCGGACCACGGAGCAATATCAACTCCTAAAAGAGAACTAACACTAGAAACCCCTTGTTGCGAAAGCAGCAAGGGGTTTCTCTTTGTAGCGATTTATCAAGCAAATGGATAGCATCGCCTTATGAAATCAATGTCGATTGACGCGCTAAAAGCCGGTGTTGCCGATGGGTCGATAGATACTGTCGTTGTTGCCATGACCGATATGCAGGGCCGCTTAACGGGCAAGCGCATTCACGGTCAGTTCTTTCTTGATGAAGTTCTCAAACACGGCACTGAAGGGTGTAACTATCTTCTAGCCGTGGATGTTGATATGAACACAGTGGCTGGATATGAAATGTCGTCATGGGAGCGTGGATACAGCGACTTTGCCTTGGTGCCAGATATGGACACTTTGCGTTTGATCGACTGGCAGCCTGGAGCTGTAATGGTTCTGGCCGATGTTCAGTGGCTTGATCACACAGATGTTGTTGCATCTCCTCGTCAGATTCTGCGCAAACAAGTTAAGGCCCTCAACGATGCTGGCATGGAGGCGATGTGCGGGACTGAACTTGAGTTTGTAGTCTATAAAGACACGTACGAAGAGGCCTGGGATAAGGGCTACAAAAATCTCATTCCAGTTAACCAGTACAACGTTGACTATTCAATTCTCGGCGGTTCACGGATCGAGCCACTTCTGCGGCGAATTCGACTATCGATGGCAAATGCTGGGATGGTTGTTGAATCCGTTAAGGGTGAGTGCAACTTTGGTCAGCATGAGATTGCCTTTAAATACTCTGATGCACTTTCTAACTGTGACAACCATGTCATCTATAAGAACGGTGCGAAAGAGATTGCTGCTCAAGATGGATACGCACTGACGTTTATGGCAAAGCCCAATGAAAAAGAGGGTAACTCCTCACATATCCATCTTTCCTTCCGTGGCCTCGATGGTTCAATGGTGATGGTCGATGAGAAAGATAAAGAACAAGGTTTAAGTGATCTTGGGCGTCAGTTCATTGCAGGTCAAATTGCACACATGCGTGAAATGTCGTTGTTATTTGCACCGAATATCAACTCATACAAGCGATATGTTCCTGGCTCATTTGCACCCACAGCAATCCGTTGGGGTCGCGATAACCGCACCTGTGCACTTCGCCTCGTTGGTCAAGGGCCATCATTGCGATTAGAAAACCGCGTTGCTGGCGGCGATGTAAATCCTTACTTAGCGGTATCTGCAATCATCGCTGCAGGTCTTGATGGCATTAAAAATAAGATGGTTCTTGAGCCTGCTTTTCTCGGAAATGCTTATGAATCAGATTCTGCGCGTATTCCATCTTCAATGCCTGAGGCGTTAGATCTTTGGGAAAATAGTGCCTGGGTCAAAGAAGTATTTGGTGCAGAGGTTCAAGCTCACTACGCCAACATGGCAAAAATTGAAATTTCCGCTTACGGTAAAGCAATTACCGACTGGGAACTATTCCGCAACTTCGAAAGGTTTTAAATCATCCGTGTCTACCTCATATGACGTAATCAACCCTGCCACCGAAGAGATTGTTACCAGCGTTGCCCTTTATGATTTAGGTGCAACTGATGATGCAATTGCAAAGGCTGCAAAGGCTTTTGACAGTTGGCGCAATGTTGCTCCTGGTGAGCGAGCACGATTGCTCCGCAGTTTTTCTCAAATCGTTACTGAGCATCGAGAAGAGTTGGCGCAGTTAGAGATAACAAATTCAGGTCACACCCGGGGTAACGCTTTGTGGGAAGCAGACAACGTTGCAAATACGTTGATGTATTACGCGGCTGCCCCGGAAAGATTATTTGGCCGACAGATTCCAGTTGCTGGTGGAATTGATGTCACGTTTAAGGAGCCACTCGGCGTCGTTGGAATCATTGTTCCGTGGAACTTTCCCATGCCAATTGCAGGCTGGGGATTTGCGCCTGCCCTAGCTGCCGGAAATACAGTGGTGTTAAAACCAGCTGAATACACACCGCTGACTGCAATTCGCTTAGGCGAGCTTGCACTTTTGGCTGGAATTCCAGAAGGTGTGTTTAACGTCCTTCCCGGAAAGGGAAGCATTGTGGGAAATCGATTCGTCACTCACCCACTTGTGCGCAAAGTGGTCTTTACTGGCTCAACAACCGTCGGAAAACAGATCATGGTTGGATGCGCCGATCAAGTAAAGCGCCTAACGCTAGAGCTCGGTGGCAAAAGCTCGAATATTATTTTTGCCGATGCCGATATCGCCAAAGCTGCCGCAGGTGCACCCGGAGCAGTCTTTGATAACGCAGGTCAAGACTGCTGTTCTCGCTCTAGGATTTTGGTACAACGTTCCGCCTTCGATGTTTTCATGGAACAGTTTGAAGTTGCAGTTAAAAAATTCCGTGTTGAAGATCCAAATCTTGCCACCGCAGATATGGGCCCACTTATTTCAAAGAAGCAGTTTGATGTAGTTGAATCATTCCTCGATGAACCAGTTGCTTTCAAGGGCAGTGCACCATCAGGTCCTGGGTATTGGATGGCACCAACTGTTTTGCTTCCTAAAAGTACCCAAGCGCGTTCATGGCGCGAGGAAATCTTTGGTCCGGTCGTCTCTGTTATGACCTTTGACGATGAAGCTGAAGCAATCTCGATGGCAAATGACAGTGAATATGGATTATCAGGATCTATCTGGACGCGCGATGTCGGTCGCGCATTACGCGTTTCGCGCGGCATCGATACTGGTGCTCTCTCAGTCAACTCAAACTCCTCAGTGCGATTCTGGACTCCATTTGGCGGCTTTAAGCAGTCTGGACTTGGTCGCGAACTTGGCCCTGATGCATTGGATTCATTTACTGAAGTCAAGAATGTTTTTATTTCAAACGATTAAATTAGTGATTAAGACAACGACCCATAAATAGAAGAGGAAATAACACAATGGCACAACGCTTAGAAGGACGTGTAGCAGTCATAACTGGTGCAGGTAGTGGAATCGGAGCAGAGACAGCCCGCCGCTTAGCAAGTGAAGGCGCAAAGGTTGTTGCCGTAGATATGAATGAGACTTCTGGTCAGGCAATCGCCAATGAGGTTGGTGGAATCTTCGTTAAGGCTGATGTCACTAGTGCCGCCGATGTTGAGAACATGTACAAAGTTGCATTTGATACTTATGGTCGAATCGATATCGCATTTAACAACGCCGGAATCTCTCCCCCAGATGATGACTCAATTTTGACCACGGGAATTGATGCTTGGGAACGCGTACTCCGCGTAAACACAACCAGCGTATTCCTTTGCTGCAAAGCAGTTATCCCTTACATGCAAAAAGCTGGTAAAGGGTCAATTATCAATACCGCATCTTTTGTCGCAACAATGGGTGCGGCAACATCACAGATTGCATACACAGCATCTAAGGGTGGCGTCTTGTCAATGAGTCGCGAACTCGGCGTGCAGTTCGGACGTGAGGGTATCCGTGTGAATGCACTTTCACCTGGGCCAGTTAACACGCCACTGCTTCAAGAGTTATTTGCAAAAGATAAAGAGCGTGCAGCTCGTCGATTGGTTCACATCCCTATGGGTCGCTTCGCTGAAGCTAGTGAAATTGCAGCCGCCGTTGCATTCTTGGCCAGTGATGATTCTTCATTTATTACTGCCGCTAACTTCTTAGTTGATGGCGGAATATCTGGAGCGTATGTAACACCGCTAGATATCTAGAGTAAAAACTAAATAGTTACTATCGGCGCGGTTGCGACTCGATCAAGAAATTGATCTACTAAGTCGTAGCCGCGCTGATTGCTTTCTTGCTCTAGTCGCTTAGTCTGCGCACGCAGTTCCTCGACATTAACGCCTTCAGACTCCACTTCTGCACATCCGCCATCCATAGCCAGCCACATATCCAAGACTTGTGAATCGATTTCAGGGTGAAACTGCATTCCAAGAGTGCG
>WLMW01000012.1 GCA_009700025.1 Actinomycetota bacterium | reverse complement strand
CGTTGGGCTGGAACATTGATCTCTTTAGCAAGTCGGTATTTGGTTATTCCCAAAGGAATCAAGAATTCTTCTTCCAAAAGCTCACCAGGAGTCACTGAATCAAGGCGCCGCGCACTGACCTTGCTGTGACGAGTTGTAACTTTTGTTGCCATTTTGATTCCCCCTCAACGCCTAGTGATAATTTACAATCTCTACATCTTCTGGACCTGCCGCGGTCCACTTGAAACACACTCGCCATTTATCGTTAATACGAATGCTCATCTGCCCTGCACGATCACCTTTAAGTCTCTCCAGGTGATTCCCGGGTGGGACCCTGAGATCCTCAAGGCGGCCTGCAATCTCGAGTTGTCGTAATTTACGAAGTGCAATTCTTTCAAAGGATGCAAACCGTTGAACCTGCCTGCCATTGGCAAGTGCCCCAGTCTGTTTGTCCTTAAATGAAAGGATCACTCAGATATAGTAACGCATAACGTTATTAACGCCAAGCGTTACTAAAAAGGCAGTTTTCTGGTTTTCTCTGGTCATACGCCCCCCTCTTTTTGTATGTGGTTACAGTGCCCAGAACTTCCCACTACCCACCGACAGACCCATGACTTATCCCCAACAAGCCTCAGAGTTGGCTAGTGACTGGCCAGCGGAGGTCGCGGGTTCAAGTCCCGTCCGGGTCGCAAAGGTTTTGGTGTTGTATGCAAATTTATTTGTGTGCCATACGTACTGGTGGGCAACTACTAGCAAAATCTTTGTTGGCTTGGTAGCTCAGTTGGTACGAGCGAACGACTGAAAATCGTTAGGTCGCCGGTTCGATCCCGGCCCAAGGCTACAGTTAAAATTAGTTGAGGGTATTTAGTATTTAACCTATCAATCCCATATTTGCGAGCCTTGGCAACATGATTGAGAAGCTAGACTCTTTGTAGCTTTGAAATATATAGACTAGAACCATTCTGTAAGAATTGAGAAAAAGCATGAAGTTTATATATCCCATAAACGTAATTTGTTTCAACCGACCTGAGTACTTGGTGCAATTGCTTAAATCTCTAAAGGGCCAATCTATTGAGTGCCCGAGCGAGTTATTGTTTTTTTGGGTTGATGGATATTCAGGATCTAAAGATGAGATGCTTGGAAGGCCTGATCAGACTAAAGAAACCGCATTGCAGGTACAAGAGGCCTTTCCTAGAAGCAATGTAATGGTCTCGGGGGAGAATTTGGGCATAGCCAAGAACTATTGGCGCGCCGAGCTAAATTCTTTTGAAACTTTGGGAGTATCTTCAGCATTCTTCCTCGAAGAGGATCTTGTGCTCTCTCCTCACTACTTCGAGTTGACAATGAAAATGGATACTCTTTTTTCCTTTGACAAAGTGATTTCACATTTCTCGCCGACGGGAGATATCACACACACATCTTCTGCTCCTAAAGAGTACTTTCAAGCCTTTGGACACAATTGGGGCTATTTGTTGCGTGGTTGGCACCATTCTGAGAGGATGGAATTGCTTGAGGAATATATCGAGATTATTAGCATGAAGCCTTACTACCTCCGGGATGAGCTACAGTCAAAAATTCTTGAGCATTTCTACAATAAAGGCATAATTTTGGCTGGAACATCGCAAGACGCCATCAAAGATGGGTTGCGTAATCATTTTGGAAGAGTTTCAGTTACGACTCTAGATCCCTGGGCCTCCAATATCGGTGTTCTGGGTGAACATTCCCAAGAGGAAAGCCTCCATCACAATCGTATGATCGCAGAAGACTTGAGGTCATTTCCGAACAATTTTGATCCAATGCAAAATGTACGTTTAGCCCTTGACGGCAAGAACAAGACAACAAGTCAGGTTTACCAAAACTACTTAAGTCACATCTGAACATGTTTCAGAATTTATGATTCGGTGGGTGGTTTAGCGGCTAAACTAATAGCTATGCGGAGTGCAGCCAATTTCTAAGAAAATTCTCCTTCATATTGGTGCCCCTAAATGTGGCAGCTCATCAATACAAAAGACTCTTACCTTCAACCCTACTTTTGGTTATAAAGGCGGTGGGCCTGGACCTATTAATTATTGGCTGATTCAAAATGGAGTGGCATCTAGATCCCCAATCGTCAAAACACTTGCAGTTGGCCAAGATTATTTAGCGAGTAATCATCTTCTTTGGCGAGATTTAGATAGGCCATGCGTACATAAATGCCTGCAAGACTTAATTACAAAGATGGAAAGTAATGAGGTCGCCATTGTCTCTGGGGAGTCTTTTGGATATGCATTTTTGGAGATTGTAGAGAATTTTGGAGTAAAATGCGATTGCGCAAAAAGTAAAGATTTAGAGATTACTGTCGTAATGTTTATTCGAGATATTTTCTCATTAACGGAATCTGCTTACTTTCAGTGGGGATTATGGTCGACTCCAACATTGGAAAAGTGGGTCGAAGGAGGTGGGCTTACCATTTCGTTTTTCCATGGAGCGGCAGCACAGAGTGCTTTTCAACTTGGGTGTGATAATTTAGTTATTCACCATCTAGAACAAGGGTCATTGCTAGACCCTTTCTACACAGTTCTTCAAAGGTGGGGTTACTTGAAGAATCATTTTGAAATGATGAATCTTTTGACTTCAAATTCACGGGCCTCGCTAGATGACATTCGGCTACAGCAACGGAATGTGGGTTTGCGAGAAATTCACGACCCTCGAACCGAATTTTTTTTAAATCAATTGCGTTCAGAAGGTAATTTACCAAATGCCAAAGCTCCAAACTTACTCACTGAAAGTATAGTTTCTACAATTGTTATAAGACTCTCCAAAGATAGAGAACTTTTGCAAACATTTTGTTCCGAAGAAACTAACGAGATTCTTTTCCGTGAGTTCTCTGAAGAGCATTTAATGAGTCTCAACTATTGTGACCCCGGGAACAATCCGTATGAAACCTTGCGTGAACCGCCAAATATTGATTATCTTGAAAAATTATCTGTACTTTTAATTAAAAAATTTTATGATGAAAGGAGTTTTGCAGCCGCGTCTGAAATGCACCTTGGGGAACTGAATCAAGCCGTTGCTGAGCGGAATCAAGCCGTTGCTGAGAAAGAAATGATTTTGAATTCCAGAATTTGGAAATTTACAAGTATTTGGAGAAGATTTCGCTAAAGTGTTCCAAAGACTAAAGCCCTATTTAATACACTTTATATAACCGTTGGTATTCCAGGTTACATTGTGCCCGTAAAAGTCGCAATATTCTGTATCAATTTCAAAACGATCTGGATTATTAGTCAAGAAATTGCGGATTGCTCGATTAGGGCCGTCTTCATAAACAGCCAGTCTTAAATCGAAGACATTTCCATCTTCGATAATAACGTAGTCTCCAGATTTAAGAAACTTGTTTGTGAAGTTGAGAACGTTGAGAGATCCTTCATATGTATGTGGTCCATCTTCAATAATCAAAATTGGGTGTTGCGCATTTTCTAAGATTTTTGAGAGCTTCGATTCTTCCAATTTATAGATATCTGCCTTCAAAAATTTAAGTTTACGTGGTTTGTTCTCAATAACAGGTGGTTTGATATCAAATGAATAAATCTTGGTTTTAAACTTCCAGCTTCGCAATATATCTGCTAGCCAGAGTGCACTGCCCCCACTAAATGAACCAATCTCAATGATTGTTTTTGGTTTTAGCTGCCACAACAATTTTTGGTATAACGTAAAATCAAATGGATCTTTCAAACACGATATTCCCTTATATGTGTACTGCATCGTACCTACTTGAATACTTTGAAGTAAGGTAAAAGGAGTGTCTGAACTGAAGTCACGATCTTGCTCAGACCCTTGTTGGCGTATTTTATAGGTTGTTTCTCTTGTATCTTCAGGACTCTTACTCTTATGGCTGACAATATCTAGTTTAAGTTTTTCAATTATATGCTTATCTTCGGGAATAAAATCAAAAGTTGATTCGATGAATGAATCATTAGCCCAGATATTTTTTGACGGCGTATCCAAGTAAATAAAGTTTTCGTGCTTAGTCTCACCTCGCTGGAATACCGCGGTAAAGTCATTCCAGTGCGCTTCTAGAGACTCAACATTTTCATAGTTTTGGGCAGCGATGAAGCTCTCGACAAGTCGTAGCTCTGGGTATTCTTTTTGTGCCCATTCTTTAAGACTGTGACCGGCGTCAGGGTAAAACCGATAAATATCCAGTGGATATCGGTGGACGACTCCATTCGATGGCGCACTTAGATAGATGTACCCGTTTGGCTTTGTTACTCGGACCATTTCTGTAAATGTTTTCCAAAAGAATGGATCATGTTCAAAAACACTTGATGCGATAACTAGATCAAATTCAGCATCCAGAAAAGGTAAAACATGGTTTCCATCGAGCACGATGTCTACACCAGGGCCAGCTTCGAGATCGACGCCAAGCCATGTAGATGATTCCGGCTGAAAATCTTTTAGTGTCCCGTTCACATCCATTGAACCTATTTCAAGGATGGATGACATGCCTGAACGCCAGTAGCGGTTGATGAACTTTCCACCTATTTCATATGCACTCTTATGCATTATCTATCCCTAGGTTTATATATTGCGGTAATTTTCCATCTTCATGCCTCTGCTTCAACGTTGGTGCTTCGCTATCTTTCTTAGAGAGTTTTAATTGTTCGATAGGCATACCCCAGTTGATTGCAAGTGCTGTGTCTAGTGGGTTAATTTCAAATTCTTCGTGCATTGAAAATGGGGAAGAAATTAAATATGAAACAACGGTTTTTTCTTCGAGCGCGATAAAACCATGCCCTAAGCCTTCGCCAATATAGATTGCTGAACCATTTACTTCGCTGAGCTCAATTACTTGGTGGCTTCCATACGTAGGTGAACTAGGTCGAATATCAACAATCACATCATTAATGCGACCAGCAACACAAGTAACCCATTTTGCTTGACCAATTGCCGCAAGGCTGTAATGAATTCCACGAATGGTCCCTTTCGAGGATGTTGAAACATTAGCCTGTGCGATTGAAAAATCTCGTTTAGTTGTATTTGCAAAATCCTCTGCCTTAAACCACTCACGGAAATTACCCCGCGCATCACTATGGACGGCTGATTTTGCCAACCATGAACCTTCAATATTGAGAGGTATTAACTCCATAATTAGCTTCTCCAGAACACTTAAGTCTTAAAAGGATGAGTTAAACTATAACCGTGATTATAGGCTGTTGGAAGTAAATACTTATGGATGAATT
This sequence comes from Actinomycetota bacterium, assembly GCA_009700025.1. GTDB lineage: Bacteria > Actinomycetota > Actinomycetes > Nanopelagicales > Nanopelagicaceae > Planktophila. The sequence goes on along the minus strand of WLMW01000012.1, from coordinate 26,436 downwards.
ACTCAATCAAATCACTAATGATCCCTACTTTTATAGCGTAAAACATTACAAACAATCAGCCTGGCTTGGACATGCCCCTTTTATGAAGTTCGTGGTTCGCGAGTTAAAGCCTAAAACTTTCGTAGAGCTTGGCACGCATAATGGGTTTAGTTATTTTGTCACTTGCCAATCTATTATTGAAACTGGTCTTGAATGCAAGGCTTTTGCCGTAGACCATTGGATTGGCGATGCACAAGCCGGATATTTTGACCAATTTGTCTATGACCAAGTCGTTGAAACCAATCAGGAGTATAAGCATTTCTCAACTTTGCTGAAAATGAGTTTTTCGGACGCCACAGAAGTCATCTCTGATTCCTCTGTCGATCTTCTTCATATTGATGGATACCATTCTTATGAAAGTGTTTCTGAAGACTTTTTTTCATGGCTTCCAAAGATGACTGCCAATGGTGTGATTTTGCTGCACGACATCCATGTGCGGCGAAACACTTTTGGAGTATACAAATTATGGGCAGAGATAAAGAAGAAATATAAGACAATGGAGTTTGTCGGTTCGCATGGGCTTGGTGTCGTATTTCTTGGAGAAGCCCCTCTTGGATTGTTTGCGGAGTTATTTGAAATATCAAATAATGGGAATCTTGCCCAAATCCAAGGTACTTTTGGTTCAATATCAGACTCTGTCATGCAATCCCTACTTCATCAGGAATCAGCCAGCCTGCTTAAGCATACAGAACATGAACGTGACAGTGCATTCCATGAACGTGACAGTGCAATTACAGAGCGCGATTTAATTGAACAATCACATATTTGGAGAGCTTCAAAATTTTTAAGGGTTATAAAGATCCGTTTGAATCAAGTTCTAAGTCGCTGAGGGTACTCGCCAAAGCATCTTTCCATTTCGGCATTGGAGAAATAGTTGTTTGAGCCCATCGATTATGCGAAAGAACAGAATAACTAGGACGCTTTGCAATCTGCTTATACTCCTCTGATTTAATTGGAGTTACTCGGGATGCATCTGCACCTATTGCTGAAAAAATCTCTTGAGCAAACTCGAACCAACTCGCTTCCCCTGAATTTGTCCCGTGGTAAATACCAAATGGAGCACCACTCTTAACTAAAGTAACAATCTGCTTTGCTAGGGATAGGGCTGAGGTTGGTTGGCCTATTTGATCACTCACTACTTGAACTTTATTGTCATTTGTAAGCGCAAGTTTTTGCATAGTCTTAGCAAAGTTTTTGCCCCAAGGACTATATAGCCAAGCTGTGCGTACTATGTAACTATTCTCAGGATAAACACCTAAAACTAATGTCTCTCCTGCTGACTTGGTCCGACCATATGCAGATATGGGTGAATGGATACCGTCTTCTTTCCATGGTTGATTTCCTTCACCGGAAAAAACATAGTCGGTTGATATGTGCACGAACTTTGCACCAATTGTGCGACTCGCTGCCGCTAGGTTCGCCGCACCTATTGCATTCACTGCATAGGCATTATCTTCATTTTTTTCTGCACCATCTACATCGGTCCATGCGGCAGCATTTACTACAACTGTTGGCATGTATAACTGAAGAATTTGATTAGTTTGATCAACATTACGAATGTCTAACTCGACAGAGCCTAACGAAATATAAGGAATCGACTGTGCCTCCAAAACCTTACCTAGTGCAATACCAAGTTGGCCGGTGCCTCCAGCAATTAACCACATGCTCGTTATCTATCGATTCTTCAGTGGTTTCCACCACGTTTCATTATCTCGATACCACTGAATCGTATCCTTTAGGCCATCCTCAAATTTAACTTGGGGTTCGTATCCAAGTTCCCGATTTATTTTTGTCCAATCAACACTGTATCGAAGGTCGTGGCCTTTTCTATCTTCTACATAATCTATTGATTCGGAGCCTCTATTGAAAGACTGCAAAATCATTTGTGTTAACTCTAGGTTGGTCAGCTCTAAGCCACCGCCAATATTGTAAATTTCACCCGCCTTACCTTTTGTTAAGACAGCGTGAATTGCCTGGCAATGATCATCTACATGTAACCAATCACGGACATTAAGTCCGCTCCCATAAACAGGAACTTTTCTACCTTCAATGAGATTTGTAACAAACAATGGAATCACTTTTTCTGGAAATTGATACGGACCATAATTATTGCTACAGCGAGTTACCCGAACATCCAAACCATGAGTACGATGATAAGAGCGCGCTAATAAATCGGCTGCTGCCTTAGATGCGGCATATGGGGAGTTCGGTAGCAATGGATCTGTTTCAGGCCAAGAACCCTCTGGAATGGTTCCATAAACCTCATCGGTTGAAACATGAACAAATCTCTCAATGCCTGAATTTTTTGCGGCATCAAGTAGATTTTGAACTCCCAATACATTTGTTGTCACAAACTCTCGCGATCCAGCAATTGATCGATCGACATGCGACTCTGCCGCAAAGTTAATTACTGTATCGAAACCAGGAATGATTTCATTAACCAAATTCGTATCACAAATATCACCGTGGATAAATTGAAAACTATCCTTCGTCAACTTTTGTAAGTTTGTAAGTGTGCCAGCATATGTGAGCTTGTCTAGTACAGTGATAGAGGAGACGCCTTTAAGTGAACCATCTACGACTCGACGAACATAATTTGAGCCAATAAAGCCAGCTCCCCCAGTAACCAGTACTTTCATTCCCACCCAATCTATTCCTTACCTGTAACCCAAACTCTGATTGGCCTTCATATTGCACTTTGCTTGACCGAGTCTAGCCATGAAGTATCGTTGAGCCTATGAAGGGCATTGTATTAGCAGGAGGCACTGGTTCACGACTCTGGCCAATTACTAAAGTAGTAAGTAAGCAGTTATTGCCTGTCTATGACAAACCGATGATTTATTACCCAGTATCAACCCTGATGTTGGCAGGCGTGCGCGAGATATTGATAATCACGACCCCCCATGATCAAGAATCGTTTATTGAATTACTGGGAGATGGAAGTCAATTTGGGATTGAACTTAGTTATGCCGTCCAACCTAAACCCGAGGGACTTGCGCAAGCATTCATAATTGGCGAAAAGTTTCTCGATGGTAAATCGTGCATGATGATATTGGGCGATAACATTTTTCATGGGGCTGGCCTAGGGCATGATTTGATAAATTCCATCCCAAAATCTGGGGCTCATATTTTCACTTATGAAGTATCGAACCCCTCCGATTACGGCATACTCAAATTAGACTCTAAAGGTTTACCTGAATCAATAACCGAAAAGCCTAAGAGTTTTATTTCAAATTTGGCCGTAACAGGACTTTATGCATTTGATTCCAAAGTGTCAGAGATTGCAAAAGGAGTTGAACCTAGTGACCGTGGCGAGTATGAAATAACATCAGTCATCAACTCTTACTTGATCTCTAACACCTTGACTTATACTGCCTTGTCACGCGGTACTGCTTGGCTTGATACAGGTAATCCTCAATCACTAAATGACGCAGCTGATTACATCAGAATTATTGAAGAGCGTACCGGACTCAAAATAGGTTGCCTTGAAGAAATTGCCTTTAGAAACTCATGGATTAATGCCAATCAATTATCCGTGAATGCTGCAAACTTAGGGAAAAATTCTTACTCCTCCTATTTACTTTCACTTCTTTCATAAGAAAAGTAGGTATTTCGGTGGCTAAGCATCCTGCAATTACTATCGAAGGTGGGCTTCAGACGACCCTAACTTTGGATGGTGTGCATGACTAGTCAAAGCAGTATTGATTCAGTTCCAACGGTTGCAGTGCTATTAGCTACACATCAACCAAAGAGCTACATTGAAGAGCAAATACAATCAATTCAAGCCCAAAATGGTGTCAAAACAAAGATTTATTGGGGTGACCATGCATCTAGTGAAGAGTCCAGAGCATACGTAAGGCGTTTGCTGGCAGGCAGTGATTTCGTTGAATATTCAATACCTCACCCTGGTCCCGCCGCAAATTTTTTCTACCTTTTGTCTAAGACGACTGAAAAGTTCATCGCATTTTCCGATCAAGATGACATCTGGTTGCCTGAAAAATTGCTAAGTCAAGTTAGTTCCCTACAAAATAGTGATGACAGACCTGGTCTAACTCACTCCAACTCACAACTTCTGATTAATGGGAAGATTCGAACAAAAAAAATACTTTGCACGGACCACACTTTTAATTCTCTAATTTTTTCAAATTGCTGCCAAGGCTGCACGATAATGATAAATGAAAAAGGACGCGATGCTGTCCTCTCATCATTACCTATTGACATAGTCTGGCATGACTGGTGGATTGCATTAGTTATAAGCTTGGTTGGAGATATTATTTTCTCAGAAAAAAGTGAAGTCTTATACCGTCTACATTCCAGTAACCTAGTGGGCATCCCAAATTTTTTTCATCGTGTAGTCAATTTCCAAAAAAACCCAAAAGGATTAATGAGTTATCAATGTAGTGAAGCTCTGAGTAGATTTGGGTTGGCGTACGCATCTGAAAATCCAGATATGAAAGCTATTTTAAATCTAACATCCCCTAGTCGCTATATCCGTTTTCGGGCTTCTATAAAGGACGGGCGACGCCGAATCATTTTGGCCGATGAGATTCTGCGTAGATTTCTATGGGTACTAAGGCGACCTTGATGGAAACATAAAGAGATATCAAGGTGAGAAAAGCATTGCTCATGAGCTCATGAAGGTATAATGAAGTACCACCTTCAATCAATGAGTTTAATACTATCTCTAACGTTAGGGGCTGAATTGACTTTTGTAGTTATCGAGCCCAATCCTTGCTCACCAGATGATTTCTTAGAAATTGCCTTATTAAAAAATAAATACTTAAGATTTAGGACTCTCCCAGCAACTCATAAACCTCAATCGCAGTCCAAAGTTTCAATGTTGTTTGTTGGTGTGACAAAAAAATTCATTCGTAAAATTTCAAAATCTTTTAAACATGGATCAAGTCGAAGAGAAAAGGCACGCCGGATAATTGAGTTACTACCAAAAGCTTATAGGCGTTTGATTTTATCTTCATTAGTGCCAAATGAAACTCTACGAGAGTATCAAACAATTTATAGTCTTGATATTGGGTTTGGAGTTCCAACAACTGGTACACCCTTAATAACAATTGTTATTCCCGTTTATAACCAATGGTGGGTCACCTATCGTTGTTTGCGGGCTATTCAACGCTCTACTAACGTGACCCCTTTTGAAGTAATAGTTGTTGACGACGGTTCTAGTGATGAAACCAGTCAAGCGCTCAGCAATATTCGCGGCATTAAGGTCGTACGCAATCTTTCCAACCGAGGTTATCTTGAATCAACAAATCTAGGTGCTTCGCATGCTGCGCAGAGTTCAGAATTTATTGCTCTGCTCAATAATGATACAGAGCCGGTTGGAAATTGGTTGGATGAACTAGTTAGTATTTTTCAGAAACACAACGATGTTGCGATAGTTGGTTCTACACTTTTTTATCCAGATGGGCGTTTACAAGAGTCGGGGTCTCAAATATTTAAAACCGGAAATGGATACAACATCGGTAAGGGGTTCTGGCAGAGAGACGGAATGTTTACATCGCTCCGGGAAGTAGATTATTGCAGCGCAGCTTCAATTCTTGTTGGCAGAGCGTTCTGGAACAAAGTGGGCGGGTTTGATGAGCGATATAAGCCTGCCTACTATGAAGATACCGATCTGGCTATGTCGGCGTGGTCAATCGGAATGAAAGTATATATCTCGCCTAAGAGTTGGGTTATTCATCACGAGGGTGTAAGCCATGGAACTTCACTCACAGACGGAATAAAGAAACACCAAGTTGTTAACCGTGAGAAGTTTGTAGCAAAGTGGAGTGAAGCACTTGAAAACCACTGGGATGATTCGGGTTACCCACGAATTGAATACTCCCGTAATTCAAAAGGCATCGTGGTTTTGTGCGACCGACAACTCCCACATGCAGGAAGAGACTCTGGTTCACAAAGAACTATTCGACTCGCTGAAAGACTCTTGGCAAAGGGTTTTCACGTAGTTCTGACAGCTGTAGACACATCAACTAGCCAAGTTCAACTAGAACAACTTCGGGATATGGGTATTGAAGTCCAAATAGATTTTAAAGAATTATTAGAGTCACTTAGATTACGTCAGGACAGACTTTGCTATTTTTGGATGATCCGTGAAGAGATTTATGATTTTTATCGAGATTCTTTCACTCAGATTAATCGAACAGCCAGAGTGGTTGGTGATTTACTAGATTTAAGATTTGAAGATGCATCCCGAACCAATATTGCAAAGCGGCACTTGGAAATCTCTAAAGTAGCTGATGTAACAGTCCTAGTTTCTCCAGCTGAGGCAGCACAACTAGAATTAGTATCGCAAGCTAAAATTCATGACCTTTGGTATGACTTCGAAGTCCACAAGACGGATTACGCAGCAACTCAGAGAAGTGGAATACTCTTTGTTGGAGGCTTCCGGCATATCCCAAATATTAGTGGGGTCTATTGGTTTGCTAAGAGTGTTTTACCCGAGCTGAAGAAACTTAGCTTCTCTGAAGAAATCAATATTATTGGGGGCGGATTAAGCCCAGATCAAATTACTGAGCTCGGCAAGTTGGGCCTGAATATGCTTGGTTTTCAACCAGAGCTCAGTGAACATTATGATTCAGCTAAGGTTGTAATTGTCCCTCTAATTGATGGCGCAGGATTAAAGGGTAAATTGGCTGAGGCTTTATCTTATGGAGTCCCAACTGTTACGACTTCAATTGGGGCAGAAGGTTTCAAGCCCACAAATAATGGCCAATTCCCGTTCGTAGTAAGTGACGATCCTCTCGAATTTGCTCAGAATGTTGTTCGAATTTGCGCCGAATTAGAAGTCGGTAAGGCAATATCTGCGAACTCTCAAGAATATGTAAAATCCCATCTCAGTGAGGATGCATTCGATAAAAAAATGATGGAAATCTTGAGTCAATCTTCCCTCAATAAACTCTTGGGTGCTTAGACTCCGAGTCATGGATGATCTCAAAAGCGTCGAAATACTAGTACCGCTTTTTAATGAAGAGGAATCGTTAGATGTCTTCGTAAAATCGCTAATTCCAATTATTACAGATTTGCCTTACAATTTTAGTTTGACATTAGTTGATGATGGTTCAACCGATTCCACTTATCTAAAGGCGTGTAAAATAACTGGGGTTCCTACAAAGGTTATTCAACTAAGTAGAAATTATGGTAAAGAAAGAGCTGTTCAATGCGGCATCGATGAATCCCATGCAGATGCCTTAATTCTTTTTGATGCGGATTTACAGGATCCATTAGAATTAATTCCAAAGTTTTTAGCTGAATGGGAGCTAGGTTACGATATTGTTTATGGAGTTCGAGTCAATAGAGACAAAGACTCATATTTAAAGAGAACTACAGCAAGCTTTTTTTACTTTATTTTTTTAAAGCTATCGAGCGTTAAGTTTCCACCTCACACCGCGGATGCCAGGCTGATGTCGCGAAGAGTTATTCAGGCGTTAAAGAATATGCGGGAGACACAGAGATTTAATAAGGGACTTTTCCATGAGGTTGGTTTTAAAAGTAAAGGTGTGGAATTTCACCGCCCAATGCGAAAATATGGAAAGAGTTCTTATAACCCAAGCAAGATGATTGAGTATGCAAGAGATGCATTCTTGGGATTTACGACAAAGCCACTTTATTGGAGCATTTATGCGGGCTCAACTCTTGCCTTTTTCTCCACACTATTAGCTTTTTTCTATGGGATTAGAAAAATACTTCTTGGGGATGCACCATCTGGATATACCTCGGTGATTGTTGCAGTTCTATTCCTCGGTGCGTTTCAGTTAATCAGCCTTGGGATAATTGGGCTATACCTTTCTGTTGTTGTGAAAGAGGTGCGACAGCGGCCTCTGTATTTTATTGCAGAAACACATATTAATAAAAATGATTAAAAAGGTTATCAATAATTTCTCGATTAGAACCCAGCATACAAAACTTAATATATTTGACACCTTGGTTGCGCTTGGTTTGGCATATTTCACGCTGCATAATAACCGGGGTAGATTTTTGGGTCATGACTTCAACTGGGATTTACTCAATTACCACTTAACTAACGTAACACTCAAGCAAGAACTTGCCCTACATCCGTCAGGCATCCAAAGTTACTTTCCCTCAATTCTAGATCGATTGATTTTGCCTATTCATACATTGATCCCCTCGCCATATGCTGGGTTACTCATGTTAGTTCCATATGTTATGGACTATTTTATTTTACGAAACCTGTTTATACGTAAATTTTTTGAAGAACAAATCTATCTTCCGAAAACTTTGGTAATTGTATCTCTTTCTTCTTCAACTGCACTGAGCCAAATGAATAATTCAATGGGTGACATGTTTATTTCCCCATTTGTTTTATTTGGCCTTGGATTAGCCTTATTAGGTATCAAAAACCATAATGCGCGGTTCATAGTACTTTCAGCTTTACCACTAGGTATTGCGATGGGACTCAAATCGACACATATTTACGTCCTATTTTCGCTTTTCATTATTCTCTTTTACTTTGTAGTGACTAAAAAAGTCACGATTTTAACTCTACTAAAATGGTCTTTTGTGAATACATTTATTTTCTTGGCTATCTCACTTCGTCAGAATCTATATTTATTGAAAGAAACGGGAAATCCAGTTTTTCCATTTATGAATGCGTTTTTCCGATCTCCATCTTATCCCGAAGTTAACTTTCGAGATAACAGATTTGGGTTGCGTAGTCTCTCTGACTTTCTCATCACTCCGATTAGATTAGCTAGCGGAAACCCAGCTGGTACCTCAGAGTTAAAATTTCGAGATCCCCGATTATTGCTAATGCTGTTCTCTCTAGTTTTACTGCTCACTCTCGTCTTGATTAAATCCCTTCGATCGAAAGAAAAGAACCTCGGAAATATTTATTGTCTCGGAATTTTCATCTTCTTGGCCTATATTCCATGGGGCTATGTATTTGGAATTTCAAGGTATTTCCTATCGATTGAGATGTTAATTCCACTTTTGGCTTGTAGTGTCATATTACATTTAGGACTGAGTAGTCACAATCGAAAACGAAGTGGGATTTTTGCTGTGCTAGTAACAGCGTTTATCTGCACTGCCACAACTACCTCTGTTAATTGGGGATATGACGGAAATAGAACTTCTGACATCGCCTTTGAGAAAGCAATATATCCTCTCAAACTTGATAACTACAGTGCTATTCTCTTAGCTGATGCGCCGCTTGCATTTATTAGTTATCAGATTAAGTCTCCTGCAGATACTATCTATTTTTCGCCGGCGTTCACCTCATATAATCTCGAGGAACAGTTAGAAATAATCAGTGGCAGAACTATTTACACTCTAAGTTATAAAACCGATACTTTATATCTAGATTCAAAACTCAATCAATACGACAGCCAGACCACATCTTCATGTCAAATAATAGATTTAGATTTTAAAAATTCTTTAACACCTTCAGTTGTCTATCTCTGTGAAACTAAGCCACTATGAGCATCCTCTATATATATGTTTCTTGCATAATACAAAGATAAAAGTATGACGAGCCAACAAACAGATAGAATCGAGAAACACAAATAAGTATTAATTGTGATTAATCCATATAAATCACCTGAAAACATTTTCCAGTGAATTGTTTCCTTCGAAACATAAGTGTTCGGCATAGAAAAAATCTCTAAATACTTACTCTTTTCAACGTATACGCCTGTTGAATACCGAAGAATCACCGCATACAAATAGCCCAAATATCCGATAAAGAGGGAGGCCAATGCCATGCGTAATTTCTTTTCTGGGATGTCTTCTACTCTTTCTAGTAAGGCAATCGAAATCAAAACAAGTATGAAGGCTAATAGATATCTTGGCTGGAAATATCCTGCTGTGCTAGCGCCTTGTAAGTACATCGAATATAGACCGATGAAACACGTGCCAATCGTCCCTAAGAAAATAGCTCTCTTTGAGTCCCTATTTTTACTCTTCTCAGTGAAAAGAATTATTAGCGCAGATATTATGGCGACCATTGCAATGCTTGGGAGAGGTAAATCGAACTCTCCGAGCCCTAGGTAGCCACTATCGCCTTTTCCGCCGAAAAGTCCGAGAATGAATGCGGGAAACTCCAAGAAGTTATGGAAAAGATATCCTGGATCATTTGAAGGCATTCTAGATTTACCAAAGTTGGGCACTGGAATACCTAGGTACTTGTCCAATATAAGTGTAGATAAAATAGCTGAAGTGGCAATCAGTATTTTCTTACGGTTAATTTGTCTGATATCTAGGAGTAGAGACATCCCAATCGCAAATAGAATCACAATTTTTCCGTCGCCTCTAGCCCCAATTATCATCGACCCCAACAAAAGAAGGTAGAAAATTGTAAAGATAGTTCGGTTCCTTGAAAAACTTTCTTTTTTCGTTAATAAGCAGAAGTGAAATACATAAAAGAAGGAAATTATCAGGGAGAGCGACCAAGCCTGAGGATTATTTGTACCAAGTAGAAAAAGTGGAAAGGGAATAGTAGTGAAAATAGTTGTCGCCATCAGCATCCATCTATTCCTCTTTGGTAGGAGTGCTAGAGCAAGAATGAGAAGAACTCCTAAGAAAAGGGAGTTAAATATTCGAAGTCGCAGGACTGAGTTTTGAACATCTTGGTTAACAAACAAGTTGTTGACCCAATAATAGAGTTTCGGATAGCTTCCACTATTACTCCGAATGGTCGCGATCTCATTCTTTGCACTCGACAAATTACATGGGCCAGACTCCCCTACGTTTCGTGGTTTGCAACTGTGAAGCGTCTGAAGATCGTAAGGCACCTCAGATATTGACCAGTATTCCCCGGGTGCGACGGAATAGCAGTTGGGTGTTTCAACTCCGTTAGCGCACCAAATGCTGGTCAAATGAAAATCATCATCCGGTCCAGAAAATGCTGGCGTAATTATTGACGATGCGACTGTGAAGAATAAAAACCCAATGACTAATATGAAAAAGGAGGGCTTTGATATCCTCTTCCTGTTTAGAGATTCCATAACTTTATTTATTTGAGCATTTAATGAACTCATATCTCCACCTTCGCCCCTCTTCTGTCTCAGCTATTTCTGAATCGAGTTGCAATAAGTTCATATTCCATGGGGGAAAATCTATATCTTCTCTAGTTTGTTTCTGGGATAGCCACAACATGAAAGTTGGGGGATTGGGAAGACTTATAGAAGCTGTTGAAAAATCTTCAGATACCGTTCGATCACCCTGAAGTATCTGTCTAATGCGCCCTGACTCTATTTTGGTCTCTTCTGGCAGCTGGACTTGATTAGATGCACAGCTAAATAAGCTCCATTCTCTAGCCAGAATATTTCTAGTCTCAATATCAAAATATGACATAAATGTATAACTGATTAATAGAGTCACCACCATCACTTTTGTTGTGTAATTTTGTAACGATTTCGTCGAATTCAACCAAGAGTTGTTTAGAATGCTGTAAAGAAAAATACTAAAGAAAATAATTGTTGCAAAAGTGTATCTTCTGAAATCCATGGCGTTTTCAGCTATCAAAAAGAACCAAGGCATTGTGAATGGTAGGCCACCAGTTAGGCAGAAGATAAATGCAAAATACTGATATATATTCCATTTGCTTTCCTTAAATTTAGACCTACTAAAGGAAATTGCAACTAAAATGAAATTAAGAAGAAACATTGTTATCGCAACTAAATGTATTAGTTTTTGATCAAAATGAGCCAGGCGCAACCACGGTGAAATCACTTGATCAATCACAACATTGAAAAATACTCTTACTTTCGAGTAAATATCTAGGCTGATACTTGAGCGGCTTGAGTTAATCAATATCTTTATTGCAAACCAATTAATGAAAAGAACTCCACAGGCGAGTGAGAAACTTTGCCAGAGACATTTAGCTGAAGTCTTATCGAAATGTTTTTTTAAGACCAGAAGTGCTGGATAAAGCGTTATTAGAAATACACTTGATTGGTAAATAGCACATACGAGGCTGGAGATAGTGAATAGCAAAATTGTATTTTTGAGGTTCCATGACTTTATAGTTGTGATGTGACTTGAAATCAAAAGTGCAACTACCATCGCGATAATATATGGGTTAGACACAGATAAGGTTATGAATGAGTGGACACCAGGAACTAATACAATAGGTGAGGCTATTATTAATCTTTTTACTAAGGATTCCTCTATGTGTACAAGATTTCTTACATGCTTCAAAGTGCCATAAAAGAGAGCTAGTACAGCAAAAATTCTAAAGTATGTGAAATCCGCAACTGTATTCCCATTCTGAAACATTGTCGCAAGAAATAAGTTGCTCACCCATCTGCCAGCATTCCATTCTGCAGCAGAGATATACCTGAAATTTTCGAACATGCTGGTGCGATCACCAGAGAATAGCCCGAGAATTACATAGTCATCAGTTTTTCCATAAGTTCCGCTCGCGACAAAAATCATTTCGCCAAAAATAAAGAGAGCGAGCAGACATAAAAGTACTTTATGTCTGCTCAGCCCTTTAAACATTGCCAGAGCTTGCTCTCTTTGCAAGGTTCAGCGTTGATAAATGATTACTAATTGCCTGTTCCATAATTATGCTCATGGCGAACAGAACTGAGATTACAACCAGCAAGCCGCTTCCAAGAATGAGACTAGGAAAATTAGCCAATCTTCCTGATGTTATGTATGGATAGAGCGCCCTTGAAAATAAATAAATTACTGCTATGAAGAGCGGAAGTGAAGTTAACACGAAATTCCGGATAGGTTTTATTCTTCGATTTAGTGCGAATATTGTTCTAATAATACGAAATCCATCTCGAAACGTTCGAAGTTTACTTTCAGACCCATCTGATCGTGACGAATAAGTAGTATCAACTTCAAGCACTGATGCACTAATCAAATTAGAGTGAGCAGAAAGTTCAACCTCAATCTCAAAACCTGAAGAGTTGGCAGGAAATGTTTTAACAAATGAATCACTGAATAATCTGTATCCTGACAGAACGTCAGTTAGATTTGATTTGAAAAGTAAGTTATATATTTGATTAATTACTCGATTACCAATTAAATGTCCAGGTCGCTCGGACTGTTTATCTCCCTTTGACGTTACTCTTTTTGCTATTACTGAATCTAAATCTTTACTATGCATCAGATGTAACATCTCTATCGCCGCTTCAACTTCATTAGTGTTATCACCATCAATTAAAAAGTAGTAATCCGCTTGTGCATACCGCAGAAGCTTCCTAACCATATTTCCTTTTCCGGGCTGCACTTCGTTAACTACTATGCATCCAAGTTCTCTGGCTATCTCCTCAGTTCTGTCTGTTGAAGCGTTGTTACCAACATAAATTGTTGCCTCCGGTAAAATTGTCCTAAAGCGTTCAACTACTTTCCCTAATGAGATCGCTTCGTCTTTACAAGGAATCAAAACTGCAATTGAACTCTTTGATGCCATCGATTCATCCCCTCTAATTTTCCATAGCTTTGCATTTGGTTGCGCTGAATTCATCCCAAACTTCGCTTTCTAAAGAAGATTCAAGGTAAGCCAGACCGTCGATTTTTGAGTAATCGATATCCAGATCTGTCCCTTCTCGTGACGCACACACCGCCTTGATAACGTTCACCCTATTGATTGAGGATTGATTATTGATGTCTAAAGGTGCTTGCCACCAATAGAAAAAGCGAAAAACTGATGATAAAAGTAGTGTGGCGATCAAAATATGCTGCAATTTAAGCGGAAATGCACTTTTACTTATTTGTAAGTCAAGATTTCTGCACACCATTAAACAAAATAGAGTAAAGAGTGAAGTCGCTATGACCACATATCTTGAAGCAGTAATACTTTCCGCGCCGCCACGGCTGATAGCAATCATAAGTACGAATGTTAGAAGTGGAACAAGTACGGTCAACATATGCAAGTTATTTGTATGTATTTCCCAAAATTTTCGGCTAAAGATATTTAAAGTTATTAATGTCAAACCAATAAAAAAGATTGTCTCCATTACTAAATTGATGACAGAAACATCGGTTAATCCAGGTGTAAAGGTCCTCAACAGGATTTGGAAATTTTCGGCTATCCACTTTATTGCTGATTTGTTTATTCCTACATCACTGGGGGTCCGAAAATTAGCGTAAACAAATATCGTGCAGCCTAATAAAGTAATGGATGTCAGTGTCGGCCAGAGTTTTCTGCTTAATAGGTTGTATGTAAATAGACCAAAGACGAGTGGTAGACCATACCCACCAATCCCAACTCCAAATACTGTGAATATGAGTGTGGAAATCACTAAAGCTCTCTGCGTGCTTAAAGTTGTATGAATAAGCAAAAAACCAATAGGCAGTAGATTAATTGAGGTGGCTACCCAAAAAATAGTGTGAGCGCTATACGGAACAACTAACAAAAGGCTAGGTATAAGAATAATTATCATCCGAGAATATTGATTTACTCTCAAGTAATAATTTATGGAAAAAGCAAAGAAGAGATTACAGAGCCCTGAGAAAATCAAGAAAGGAGTAAAACTTTGTATCCCAAAAACTCCGATGAGTAGTCGATAAATGACCTGAGTGATCGGCATAAAGTGTCCATTAAACTGGTTGAACACTTCACTGATTGGTTGGGATTGGTTCTTAATGAAGGTGTAATCATCACTGTAAAAAAATGCACTATGTGAACGAATTGTCTGGATAAACACAATGATGCTAGAAATCAGCGTGCCTATCAAGGTGTTACTAATTACAAGACTTTTCAGAAGTCTTATGGGGGTTTTCACTAGACAATCAAACCATACCGTTTACCGTGTTACCTCGCTTTTATTGGCTGTTTTTGCAGAATCTAGCTATGACAATAGAACTTCTTAGCTATTTATTTGTTGGTTACGAAGTTTTTTAAACTTCTAAAAACTTTTGTGGCTCTCCATGAACGAGATTCCAACATGGCATCGCGTTGTTGAATGGCCACATCGCGTTGTAGTGCCAGATTGGATGCAGGGATTTTGAGCGTAGAGTTTGAATTGATGTATGGTGAAATATCCTGTCGTTGTTCCATTGCTTCGATTATGGTTAAAAAATCTGAAGATTGAACTCCACGCATCACTGATATTGGCGACTCTGCATAACTTGCAATTTTCTCTTTCATGGTCATGCTGGCCCAACGCACATCGAATTCACTACTGTCTTTTCTCTTTACAGAGTTTCTTGGCCCAAGTATTCCAAGACCATAATCATCTACCACTGTCGCCCAATCCCTTCCTGAAGTCATTGCGTAATCACGAAATGCTGCAAAAGTGACACCACACCATGAACCAGGGGAGAAGCTTTCAGAGATAAGTTCTAGATTAGGTGGGAAGCAGTCATGAACGAATATGAATGAGTTATCAATCATTTTGTTTTCGATTAGCCTAAGTGCTTCCAGGCTGGATTCATATGTGTGCCACGAGTCGATGAATGCAATGTTAAAGATTTCTTCGGTACCACCGCTATTACTAATTTTTAGTTCTGCTATCTCAGAAAGCCGCGGATATACATCATCCTGCACTGAGTACGTTAAGAAGATACCTCGGCTTAGGCGACCAATATTTAACCCACTAATTGCCGCTTTCCCAGTAGTGGGTGTAGTTAAGGAGATGAAATCCTTATAACGACCAAGCATTAAGTTGAGCATTTCAGAGCCTGTCACGAGGAAACCTCTCTCAATCTAATGAGTATCTTTTATCTTAGTCCAATCGAACAACGCCACCTGGAGTCATGAGATGCACCGCAACAATTCCATTTTCGCCATCATTTTCAGATGGTGAAATCCAAATAACTTCTACGCTATCGCCTAAGGCCTGAGCAGTATTCGATCCAAGCCAGTTTGAAATTGTCTCTTCGTCTCCCGCAATTTCAATCTTTACGATTGTTGCAACTGCTTTTCCGTCAGTAGATGGATGATGATTTTCAATCCATTCAATAAAAAATGGAAGTTGACGATCTTCGAGTGTTCCAAGAACGCCAATCTGCTTCCAACGAATATCTGTTCCATCTGGTTTTGTTCGGTGACCATCAACAGCTTGACGACCTAATCGAGTCTCAATAGGAGCAACATCATCAACTGATACGACCCAAGTAAGCCAACCTCCGCCTTCGGCAGCTCGACGTGAAACTGCTTTACCAAACGGTGACGCATCAGATGCTGGGTGATCTAGTGGGCATACAACTTCGATGTAGTGACCGTTTTGCAGAGGCAATGTAAAATTTCTTGTACCAAACCTTGGGTGAACCCCGCCATCGACAAAAGTGCTACCTAGGCGTGAACCTAGGCGTTGAACTGTGTCGGCTAGTTGATCATGGGAAGTTACATATGAGACATGGTCTAAGCGCATGGGTAAATCTTGCCCTATGCGGAGGGGTGCTTCTTACCACCGATGGAGCTCTAAAAAATCCTACTTACTGGCTGCAGGTGATGTTTTGTGCAGGGACTTGGCCGGTTGTCAGATAGGTATCAACTGCGTCATCAGTGCAGGCCGATCCACGGCCATAGCCAGTATGACCCTCGCCTTTTAGTGTCACCAATCGTGATCCCAAAATGTAGGAGCTGAGGGCTTTGGCCCACGCATATGGTGTCGCAGGATCTTGAGTAGTACCGATTATCAAGATTGGCTTGTTTAGTTTGATCTGCGCGCTGTTCTGATTAGATTGATTTACTTTTTTGCCTATTGTTTGATTCAGCAGGTTGCAAGTAATTTCACTATAGGCAACATATGGCCCGAAAACTGGTGCCGTTTTCACGAATTTGGTTGCGGCTGCACGAATCTCTTCATTAGTTGAGCTACTTGGCCAATCTAAACAATCGATAATCATATTGGCATCATTTTGGTTATCCAAATAAGTGCCGTCACTTGTGCGACCGTAATATCCGTCGGCTAGTTGGGCAAAACCAGTTCCATCTCCTTCTAATGCCTGTGCGATAGCCGTTTGGAGTAAAGGCCATCCAGTTACGTCGTCATAGAGTGCTGCAGCTGTTCCTGTTACGACTAAACCTTCAGTAATTAGTCGAGTTGAACCACCCTCAGTAATTACTAATGGTTTAGCCGCAACGCTATCAAATAGCTGAGTGAAAAAACTTCCTGTTGCATTCTTAGGCAGCGAGCAGTCCTTGCGCCGGAGACAGTCACTAATAAAGTTGGCAAGTGCTGTGTCAAAAGCCTCAACTTGTATGAGAGTCTGCTGCTCTACTGAAATTGAAGGGTTGATTGCGCCGTCTAAAACAAATCGACCAACTTTATCTGGATACTGCTGGGCATAGAGAGTTCCCAAGTATGTTCCATAGGAAAAACCCATAAAGTTTAATTGTGCATCACCGAGGCTTTGGCGTAAAAGTTCCATGTCGCGTGCGGACTCTGCGGTTGAAAAATGTTTTAAGTTTTTTGTATTCGCTATGCACTTATCTACATAATTTTGAGTATCAGTTATTGCTTGGGCGTACTCTGAGTCATTATCTGGCTTAGGGTCGGTTGCAAATGCGGCATCCTGTTCGGAGTCGGTTAAACATTGAATAGCACTGGATTGGCCTACTCCGCGAGGATCAAAACCCACAATATCGAAGCGCTCTAGGATTTCAGGATTGAGTATGAACTCTGCATCTATGGCATATTCAATGCCACTCACCCCAGGACCACCCGGATTAATCACTAATGAGCCGATGCGATCATGTTGGTTAGGGTTGCGGTAACGCAGCACTGCAATATCGAATGTGCCAATAGATAAATCGGCATAATCAATTGGCACTTTTAAAGTTGCACACTGAAATTCGGAATAACATGTTTTCCAAGTTAGTTTTGATAAATCGTTACTAGCAACTGGGGAAGGAGCTGACTCGGTTGTTGCACATCCAGAAAGCAATAACACTGCTAGTGCAACTGCACATAAACATTTAGTTTTAAAAATTGTAGGAACCGCTTATCGGGCAAGAACACACATGAGTGCTTCAACAGTGAGAAGCGGGGCAGCATTATGGTTCAAGCACACACGAGCAGACATGATTGCGTTAATCTTATTGATCGTTGTGTGTGATTTGGTATTTGTAGCATATGTCATGATTTGATTTTCTAGCTCTTGATTGATCAAGGAATCAGTACTTCCGGCTTGAATCATCATAACATCACGATAAAAAGTTGCGATATCCAAAAGCGCTGAATCAAGGCCATCGCGCACCATTCGCGTGCTGCGTGTTTTTTGTTCTTTCTCTAAATCCTTTATTGCTTTGCTTCCGCCTGTAGCCATACCGCGACCGGTTGCACCTTTGCCATATGCAAGAGATAAATCGTCAATCTCATTTTGGTTACGTGCTTCAGATTCATTATTTGCTTGTTCTGTTGCTAAATCAATCAGGGTTTGTGCCGCAGAAAAGGCAGATGAGATTCCTTTGAGGGTTAGCGGTAGCTTCATAATGGTTGTGCGGGTATTTCGAACAGATTCATTGGTGGCTAGATATCTGGCACGGCCGATATGGCCTTGGCTGACCCTGGCTGCAAAGTCAGCCATTTGCGGGCTTATTCCATCACGGTTTTGCAGCACTTGAGCGACTGCGTAATTGGAGGGCGTAACGAGTTGCAAGTGTCTACAACGGCTGCGAATAGTTGGCAACACATCATGCAAAGTTGGCGCACATAGCAACCAAACAGTTCGATTACCTGGTTCTTCAATCGCCTTCAACAGGGTATTAGCCGCAGATTCGGTAAGACGATCTGCATCTTCCATCACTACTACTCGCCAACCACCCATTGAAGGTGCCCATGCAACTCGAGTTAATAACTCACGCACTTCATCTATTTTAATTGAGAGGCCTTCAGTTCTAATAATCTCTACATCAGGATGCGTCCCATTTACTGCACTTCGGCAAGCATTACATGTGCCGCAACCATTATTTGAACAGATCAGAGCTTGAGCAAAGGCAATTGCTGCACTTGAGCGACCTGATCCTGGCGGACCGGTAAAGACCCAAGCGTGCGTCATCTCTTGACTCGAGATTTCTCTATCAAGATCTTCAGTTCGTGTGGCTGCCACAGCTTTTTGGAGGATCTCAACAATGTGTTCTTGTCCTACTAAGTCTGTGTAAACACTCACTTCTTCTTAACCGATTTCTTTTTTTCTGGGGATTTTTTGCTGACATTCCGGACTGCTTTAGATGCACTCGATGAAGTCTTTGTTGCAGTTGACCTCACTGCTTTATTGACCGCACGAATTGGACGCAACAACAAACTTCCTTTATCTTCACGAGCATTTCGTTTTAAAGTTTGAATCTGGCTGACACGTTCAATCACCGCAGTGTGAATATCTGTAATTGACTGATTACCGTCCACAATGAAATATCTTTCTGGATCAAGAAGAGCTAACTGTAAGAATTCTTGACGAACTCGCTCATGAAAAGCAATTGGTTGGGACTCCAATCGATCTTTGCTCTTTAAACGCGCAAGACCTATCTCTGCAGGAAGATCAATGATGATTGTCAGAGTTGGAAATAGCGATTCGGTTGCCCAGCGTGAAATACGTGCGACTTCACCCGGTTCTAAAACACGGCCTGCACCTTGATAAGCAATTGATGAATCAAAATATCGATCACTGATGACAACTTGGCTGGCTGCAAGGGCTGGACGTATCACTGCAAAGACATGGTGGGCACGATCTGCCGCATAAAGAAGTGCCTCTGCACGAGGACTAATCTCACCTGTCGAATGCGATAAAAGAATTTTACGAATTTCAACTCCTAAATCACTTCCACCTGGTTCACGTGAAAGAACTACACTCTCGCCTTCTTGCTCGAGCCATTGTTGTAACAATCTGCTCTGCGTGGTCTTACCAATCCCTTCACCACCTTCAAAAACAATGAATACGCCTTTGGTTGGCGCACCAGTAATGCTGCCAAGTTCACCCTTGAATGCATTTGAAATGTCAGACCATAACGAGATATTCGGGCGATCTTTCATTTGATTATATGAAACTACGCCAATTAACATTGCAATTAAACCAGCAATAAATATAGTTACCGATGCTCCGTTATAACTAATTTGTGTGTTTTGGAATTTAAAAGTGTGTTGCCCAACTGCTGCCGCAATGAGTGGTGCTGCCGCCAATACCGCAACCAATACAACACGTATAAGGCTTTGAACGAAAGCAAATGTGCGCCCGCGTACTTCATCTTGTACTTCCATGCCCAGCATGGTGAAACCCGTTACCCAAGATATTCCACTAAAAGCGCCGAGAGCAATAACAATAAACACAGCTAAAACAAGGTTTGGGATCGCTGCAAGAAGCACGAGAAAGAAGCCTGCAATGGCTAGCGATGCACCGAATAAACGGCGACGAGAAAACTGTGCAAAAACCTTTGGCCCAAATGCAATTCCACTAGCTAATCCGCTAAATACTGCACCAAATAGAATTCCATAAGCGGCTTCACCGCCACCGAGATCTCCAACGAAAGTTCGCGCTAAGCCGATAACAGCCCCGGCCGCGATGAAAGCTCCAACCATTCCAACAACTAGCCCGCGGATTATTTTCGATCCACTTACCGATTTCCAACCTTCCATAAGAGATTTCATGATTCCCACATCAGTGGCGTGCTTTGCCGCCGCGCCTTTAGGTATTTCATGAAGATTGAAAACTGTAAATGCTGCAAATGCAAAACTTGCTGCATTTACGTATAGCGCAACATCAACCGCAGTTGCACTAAAGCCAGGTATCAAAGCGACAAAAGCACTTGTGAAGAGTGATAAAAACGTAAATATTAGTGCTGCAATGGGTGCGGTTCCGTACGCTGCTAGCAAAGAAACTTGATTGGCAGACTCTAATTTTTCACGGGGTACAAGGTTTGGTACAGATGCCTCTTTTGCTGGAGACCAGAAAAGTGTTACACACTCAACAAGAATTGTTGCTGTGTAAAGCCACACGTAAGAATGTGCCAATGGAATTGAAATATATAATCCAGTTCGCAAAACATCGCATGTGACCATTAACTTTCGGCGATCAAAGCGATCGGCGATTACCCCAGCGATTGGTCCTAAAAACACTGCAGGGAGCAAGCGCGCGATAAATACACCTGCAATTGCAAAGTTTGCTCTGGCGTAATCGCCACCAGAGAGTTGTTGTGCCAAAGCAGTTGTTGCTAACAATCCCAGCCAGTCACCCAATGATGAAAACACCATGGAGTTCCAGAGTTTGCGAAATGGGCGTATAGCCAATACGCCTCGCGTCTCATCTTGGGCCGGCGCAGCTGGGGTCGGCAGATTCCTAGACATGGGGGTGAGTCTATCGGCAGGCACGACAGGGCTAAAGGGACATAAATCCCGCTTTTATGCAGAGATTTTGACTAAAAATCGGTAGACCTTATAAGCAAAGCCGTTTTGGCGGAACCAAGACATCAATCGGCTTGGCAGCGCGATAGAAACGATTTTCGCCAAAAAAATCACTACATATCTGCTGAATGAAATTTCATCAATTAAAATATGGTTGGATTTTCTGGTGCGTGAAGAAAGCGCTAGTTTCCAAAATTGGCTCCAAGCCCTTTGATTGAGAAGTTGGCTTATGTGTCTACTAATAAAATGAACATATACAAATCCTTGCAAATTTTTTGGTTGCAGTGGGAACTCGCCGGGAAAATGTTCATCCCTAGTGAGATCATCAAAAGTATAACCAAATTGATTAAAGAGAAAATGCCATGCATTAGGGCGGATATCCATTTCAAAGATGGAGTAAGTATTTAGATACGAATCAAACATCCCAGTACCATTGACAAAGCCATGAATACCTAAGACTCGCCCCATGTCGTGTAATGAATCTAAAACATTAAAATCGCTTGTTAGAGAGTACTTTCTATAATATGTTGGCCCAAATTTCTCACTTGATTTAAGTTCATCTGTAAATGAATAGAACCTTAATTCCCCATGCCAATAAAAGAGATCAATACAATACTCATGCCCTTGAATAGACTCTTGAACTACTAATGGAAACCAACTCAGTGGAATCTCCTCACTGTGCAGAGCGGTTGAGTTCAATATCTTTTTAACCTGAGCCCCACCACCACCTCTATCCGCTTTAATAAATAACGGGTAGCCTATTTTTTCTGCCGTTGGAACCAATGATTCTGGTGAATCACAAACTAGGCTATTGGGTACTTTCCAATTATATTTTGTAGAAATCTCAGCTAATCCCTTTTTGGAACCAACAAATGAGAGTGCCTCGACAGTATTAACGGGAAGAATTTGAAGTTTTCTCTCGGTGGGCATGGAACTATTGGCAATCTCATAGAGCACCCCGTCATCGCCATAGATAATGAAGCCCTCAAGTGAGTTCAGTAAAGCAGTATCTGCTAATAATACATTCGTAAATTCCGAGCACTCATCGTGATTTCCCAAGGGAATAAATCTGTAATTCCCCTCCCCATTAGCAAAAGCGCTTTTTGGGCAGCCTATAACCGTAATCTCATTTTTCTCAGGTTCAAGTGCTGAAAGTAAGTGAACTAAATTAAATCCGTGCGGTGATACCAAAAAAATCTTCATTTTTAAAGGCGCTACTTCGACTTCTCTTTAACAACCCCGGTAGCAGATTTCTTGGCGGTTTTTTTCACTGTACCTTTTTTAACTGTATTTTTTGTTAACGTCGGTGCGGATTTTTTTGAACCTGCCTTTGCTGCTTTTTTGCGAGACTTCTTTGGTGTTGGTCCATTCTCGGCTTCCCATGCCCGTCGACCCGCAAGGAGTTCAAGTCCACGCTCTAATGTCATTCCTTCGGCAGTATCACCGCGGCGCAAAGTGGCATTAGTTTCGCCATCAGTGACATACATTCCAAAGCGACCGTCTTTAATAATGAGTGGCTTTTCACTCATTGGATCAACTCCAAGTTCTTTAACTGGGGGCTTAGCAACTCCTCGACGGCGTTCTTTCGGTTTAGAGTAAATCTCTAGCGCTTCATCTAATGTTAGAGAAAATAACTGGTCCTCGGATGTCAGTGTGCGGCTATCAACGCCAGCTTTTAAATACGGACCATAGCGACCATTTTGAACTGTAATTTCATCGCCTGCAGAGTTAGTACCGAGGGTGCGAGGTAGTGATAAAAGTCGAAGTGCATCCTCATAAGTGACAGTATCTAACGTCATAGTTGAAAGAAGTGATGCGGTTTTAGCTTTTGGTGCATCAGCTTTCTTGCGTTTCTTTTTTCCAGATGCAGTGAGCTCGGGTTCGGCAACCGGTAAAACTTCAGTGATGTAAGGACCAAAGCGGCCGCTCTTTGCAATTACAGGAAATCCTGTTGTGGGATCTATTCCCAAATCGCGCTCTCCAGATGGGGCCTCTAATAGCTCAATTGCTTTGGCTAGAGTGAGTTCATCGGGCGCCAACGACTCCGGAATATTGGCCAATTTACGCTCTTCATCGGGCAGATTCTGCTGCAAATACGCACCGTAACGGCCAACGCGGATTTCGATAGTGTCAGAGAGATTCATCGTGTTGGTTGCGCGCGCATCAATTACACCGAGGTCTGCTGATAGTTCGTTTAATCCTGGCTGCCCATCGACACCGTAAAAGAAATCACGTAACCAATCTACGCGTCCAGCTTCACCCGCAGCAATTTTGTCTAGATCTTCTTCCATGCTTGCGGTGAACTCGTAATCCACCAACTTAGTGAAGTGGGTTTCAAGCAATCCCGTCACTGAAAAGGCTAGAAAAGTGGGAACTAGCGCACGACCGCGTTTGTAAACATATCCGCGGTCTTGAATAGTTTGAATAATCGATGCAAACGTTGAAGGTCGACCTATTCCTAACTCTTCAAGTTTTTTTACTAGCGTTGGCTCTGTATAGCGGGCCGGTGGCTTAGTTTCATGACCTTCGCAGGTGTATTCATTTACATTCACATTTTGACCTAGCGTCATCGCTGGTAGGCGCTTATCTTCACTCTCTTCATCTTTATTTTCATCAGTGGCAATGTCGTCATAGGCAGCTAAGAAGCCGGCAAATGTAATGACTGATCCATTGGCACGGAAAATTGTTGCCTTGCCATCATTAGTTTGTGCATCAAAATCAACACGCATCTGCATTTTTTTGGCATCAGCCATCTGGGATGCAACGGTGCGCTTCCAGATTAGGTCATAGAGTGCAAATTCATCGCGCGAAAGCTCTGGCGCTAACTCACCCGGCGTTTTAAAGACTTCTCCCGCTGGGCGAATAGCTTCGTGAGCCTCTTGAGCATTCTTTGTTTTCCCTAGATAAGTTCGGGGGGCATCGGCGACATGATCTGCTCCGTACAAAGATTTTGCAGCATTACGCGCCGCTTGGATTGCCTGGCCAGATAAGTTGACGCTATCCGTACGCATGTAAGTGATGTAGCCATTTTCATACAGGCGTTGCGCGATGCGCATTGTTATCTGCGCACCCCAACCAAGCCTGCTACCTGCATCTTGTTGCATCGTTGAAGTTGTAAAAGGTGGCTTAGGACGCTCGGTTCGTGGACTTTCATCCATAGATTTAACAATTAATGGAGACGATGAGAGGCTCTCAACTAAGTATCGTGCACTGGTTTCATCGAGTAAGAGAATGTTAGCGAGTGACTTTTCTTTGACTGTACCATCTGCATCGAAATCTGATGTGGCAGCAACTTTCTTTCCGTCGACTTCTAGTAAGCGCGCGTTAAAGCCAAGCGCAGTAACTGCAGCAAGATCCCACCAAGCCGATGAGATAAAGGCCATACGTTCGCGCTCTTTTTCCACGATTAATCTAGTAGCAACTGATTGAACACGGCCAGCTGAAATGCGCGGCATCACTTTTCTCCATAAAACTGGAGACAGGCGATAGCCAAACAAACGATCTAAAACACGCCTAGTCTCTTGTGCATCAATGAGGTGATAATCCAGATCACGTGTATTTTCTACAGCATCCTGGATGGCCTCTTTTGTAATCTCATTGAAGACCATTCGCTTGATAGGAACTTTAGGTTGCAAGACTTCTACAAGATGCCAGGCGATTGCTTCACCTTCGCGGTCCTCGTCAGTTGCCAGGATTAACTCTTCTGCGTTTTTCATTAACTCTTTTAGTTCAGCAACTTTTGCTTTTTTATCTGGGTTAATTACATAAAGCGGCGCAAAGTCATTTTCGATATCTACGCCCTCTTTGGCCCAAGCGATTTTCTTATACTCTAGAGGAATATCGGCAGCTCGTTGAGGAAGATCGCGAATATGGCCGACGCTAGCCTCGACGACGTATCCGTCGCCGAGGTAGCTGCCAATTTTCCTGGCCTTCGCTGGTGATTCAACAATCACTAGCTTGATCAGGTCGCTCTTCGCTTTAGCCATTAATTCCTATTCAGTGATTGTTTAGTTCAGAATTGCTGTTGCTTGACGACGGTTACGAATCAACGCCGCGATAATGACAAGGGTTGCACCGATGCCTATTAATGTGCTTGTTGTTGTGCTTCCGCCGAGAGCAAGAGAAACAATCGCTGGGGTGATTAAGAGACCGACCAGGTTCATTACTTTGATAAGTGGGTTAATCGCAGGACCTGCTGTGTCTTTAAATGGATCTCCGACAGTATCGCCGATGATTGTTGCTGCATGTGCATCACTGTTTTTTCCACCGTGATGTCCATCTTCAACCATCTTCTTTGCGTTATCCCATGCGCCGCCTGAGTTAGATAAAAAGACGGCCATCAACGTTCCTGTGCCGATTGCACCTGCGAGGTATGCACCAAGTGCCCCAACACCGAGGCCGAAGCCCACTGCGATTGGTGCCATTACTGCTAGCAAACCTGGTGTTGCTAGTTCGCGAAGAGAGTCGCGAGTACAGATATCTACAACCCGACCATAGTCAGGCTTCTCTGTGTAATTCATGATTCCTGGGTGCTCAATGAACTGCTTACGCACTTCTACAACAACTGCGCCTGCTGCTCGAGAAACGGCATTAACTGCAAGGCCTGAGAACAAGAAGACAACTGCCGCTCCGATTATTAGTCCGACCAAGTTACGTGGGTTAGCAACATCGAGAACACCTTGGTATTCAAGTGCAAGTGAGCCTGCAGTCTTTCCTGCATCGATAACTGCCTGCTTGATTGCATCTGTGAATGCGCCGAACAGTGCTGTTGCAGCCAAAACTGCAGTTGCAATCGCAATTCCCTTAGTGATCGCTTTTGTTGTGTTACCAACAGCGTCAAGACTTGTGAGAATCTTCGAGCCTTCGCCCTCAACATCGCCAGACATTTCAGCGATGCCTTGTGCGTTATCTGAAATTGGACCAAATGTATCCATTGCAACGATGACGCCGACAGTTGTAAGCAATCCAGTGCCAGCAAGTGCGATTGCTAGGAGAGATAGAACAATGCTGCCACCACCAAGTAGGAAAGCCCCAAATACTGCGGCTGCAATCAAAATTGCAGAGTAAACAGCTGATTCAAAACCAACAGAGATACCTGCCAAAATTACAGTTGCTGCGCCGGTTT
>WLMW01000011.1 GCA_009700025.1 Actinomycetota bacterium | reverse complement strand
TTAGAGCGCTTCCCTGATAAGGAAGAGGTCGATGGTTCGAGTCCATCTAGGCCCACCCGTTCTAATACGGGGACCTAGCTCAATTGGTAGAGCACCGCCTTTGCAAGGCGGGGGTTAGGGGTTCGATTCCCCTGGTCTCCACATGACAACACAAGCGACACTACACACCTCACTCGGCGACATTGTTGTAGAACTGTTTCCAAACCACGCACCAAAAACAGTTGCAAACTTTGTTGAACTCGCAACTGGTGCGAAGGAGTGGACCAACCCAAACACTGGCGAAAAAACAAACGCCAATCTTTACGATGGAACAATTTTTCATCGCGTTATTGATGGTTTTATGATTCAAGGCGGAGATCCACTAGGTCGCGGAACAGGTGGACCTGGTTATCGCTTTGCTGATGAGTTCCACGGAGAATTAGTTTTTGATCGCCCATACATTCTAGCAATGGCCAACTCTGGTCCAGGCACAAACGGTTCACAATTTTTTATTACAACGGCAGCAACAACATGGTTAAACCGCAAGCATTCTATCTTTGGTGAAGTCAAAGATTCTGCTAGCCAGGCAGTAGTAGATGCCATTGGTAAATCTAAGACTGGCGCACAAGATAAGCCAGCAACTGATATTACGATCAACAGCATCACAATTGCTTAAACGTTCAGCAATTTATTCTTTAATCGCAATTATCTGCGGTGCATACTTACTACAAATGCTTGTACCTTCACTTGAATTTAATTTAGCTTTACCAAACCTTGATTATTTGAAAGCAACTAATGAGTGGTATCGGCTATTTACGGTTGCATTAGTTCACGCAGGATTGTTGCACCTTGGATTTAATATGTACGCCTTAATGGTGTTAGGAAATCCTTTAGAGGCAGCATTTGGCAAAAACAAACTTTTAATTATTTTCTTTTTCTCTTTACTTACCGGATCTTTAACTTCGGCATACTTTGCTTCTCCTTCCAGTTATTCTGTTGGAGCATCAGGTGCGGTATTTGGATTATTTGGAGCGATGGTTATTGTTGGAAATAGAATCGGCGCTGACGTGCGATCAATTTATATAATTATCGGAGTTAACTTGGCAATCGGATTTGCTTTAGGTGGAGTTGATTGGAAGGCCCACCTTGGTGGGTTGGTTGGTGGTTTAATCAGCGCGCAGTTCATATTGAATAAACGTTAGGACTTATCCACAGTGGTTACCCACAATGTGGAGAGTTACAACGGTGTAATTAGCGCCAACGGGTAGCGAGCGAAAACCCAACACCTATAAAGCTAAAGCCGATAATCATGTTCCATGCACCAATTCCAGGAACGGGATACTGAGTCTGGGTGACATAAAAGGCCACAATCCAAAAAAGTCCAATTAAGAACGCGGCGACCATTGTTGGAGCTAACCACTTAGGGCTTTCCTGAGGCGCATCTGGGGCATCGACTACAACCTGGGCCTCATGGGTGTGCTGTTCAACAACTTTTTTACGGAGCTTTGATTTAGGCATACGCGAAAGATACACCATGAGCAAGAATGCTCCTATGGCCACCAAGATCCTCGTCATCGATAACTACGATTCATTCGTCTTTAATCTAGTGCAATACCTAGGCCAACTCGGCGCCGAGTGCACGGTTCTCCGAAATGATGCTGTCGCGGCCGAAGAGGCAAGCAAGTATGACGGCGTCTTAATCTCTCCTGGGCCTGGGGTTCCAGAAAAAGCTGGTGTAAGTATTGCGATGATTAAGTACTGCGCTAAAAAAAAGATTCCATTATTTGGTGTTTGTCTTGGCCATCAAGCTATTGGAGTTGCATTTGGTGCAACAGTTTCGCGCGCTCCTGAACTTCTACATGGAAAAACATCGCTTGTGCATCACAATGGTCAAGGGATTTTAACCGGCCTGCCCACACCTTTTCTTGCTACACGTTATCACTCGTTATGTGTGGAACGAGATACTGTCGGTGCAGATCTTGAGATTACAAGCGCAACAGAATCAGGTCTAGTTATGTCCATAAGGCACCGCAATCTTCCAATTGAAGGAGTGCAGTTTCATCCAGAGTCGGTTTTAACCGAACATGGTCACGCGATGCTAGCTAACTGGTTATTTGAATGTGGAGATAAATTAGCCCGCCAAAAAGCAGTTGGACTCTCACCAGTTGTTGGAGCAAAATCTTAAGGCGCTTTATTAATTGTAATAGTTACTGATTTACCGATCGTCTGAGTTATTCCTGGATCAGGTGCTTGTCGAATAACTACACCTTCAGGTTGGTTTGGATCGTAAGCCTCTATTTCGTTTACCAAGAATCCAACTTGAACAAGAATAGTTTTTGCTTGAATCGCATCAATCCCAATTAGTTCTGGAACCTCAATTTGCCCACTTGCAATCTGTAAAACAACTCCACTTCCTGCGGTAATTGTTGAACCAACACCAGGAGTAACTTTTAAAATAGTGCCGAGAGGTTCATCAGATGGCACTGCTTCTGTTTGAGCAACCAGTAATCCAACTGCCGCTAAAGCAGCTCGTGCATCAACCAGCGACATTCCTATCAAATCAGCGGGGACAATCGCATCTCCTGGGCCATCTGAAAGTGTAAGCACAACCCCTGATCCTTTTTGGGCGCGAGTCGTAGCAAACGGGAATTGGTTTGCGACTCGATCTTTGGGAATTCGGGCGTCATGAGCGCGAGTAATGGTGACTACATAGTCAACCAATAGTGATTCAGCATCAGCCTGTGTTAAACCAACGACATTTGGAATTTGAGGGTAGGTAGAAACATTTGCAGTTGGCTTGAGAGCAATTATTCCATCGGTAAGTGTTCCGAGAATAAGGCCAACTGACAGTAGTGAAATTAATAACTTACGCCTAGAAATTTTCTTTCGCGGCGCTCTTGTTAGCAACTCTTGCCCAGAACTGATTTTGAACAAATCATCAAGCATCAAACCTGCAGATTGATATCTATCCTCAGTCTTTTTGGCTAAAGCGACACTCAAAACAATATCAATACCAGGTGGGAGATCAGGCTGAAGTTCACTTGGTGGGATCAAAACACCGGACACATGTTGGTAAGCAATAGAAACAGGAGTATCACCTGTAAATGGTGGTTTGCCAGTCAAGACTTCATACAACAGACAACCTGTCGAATAAATATCACTGCGCAAGTCTGCAACCTCACCTAATGCTTGCTCAGGCGATAAATACTGTGCGGTGCCAACAATGTTCCATGTGCTTGTCAATGTAGCACCGAGATCTGCGAGTGCACGAGCAATTCCAAAATCCATAACCTTTACATCACCTTGATCAGTAATCATGATGTTTGCAGGCTTAATATCCCGGTGAACAATTCCTCGCTCATGTGAGTACTCAAGTGCAGCCAAAATTCCCTCACCAATTTCCAAAGCGCGCTTGAGCGGCACCCGCTCACCTTTATGAATT
This sequence comes from Actinomycetota bacterium, assembly GCA_009700025.1. Lineage (GTDB taxonomy): Bacteria > Actinomycetota > Actinomycetes > Nanopelagicales > Nanopelagicaceae > Planktophila. The sequence goes on along the minus strand of WLMW01000011.1, from coordinate 29,474 downwards.
AGTTCACGGAGAGTATGGCCAGAGACGTATTCCATAACAATGTATGGCGCTGGTTCTTCACCAGAGTCATACACGGCAACTATTCCAGGATGATTTAAACCAGCAGCAGCAAATGCTTCTTTTCGAAATCTTGCGACGAAAGATGGATCACGCGCCAAATCACTTCGTAATACTTTGATCGCAACGCGTCTGGCCAGACGAATATCTTCAGCGACATATACATCAGCCATACCCCCCGTGCCAATCATCTCACCGAGTTTGTAGCGGCCTCCCAAAACTGAATTAATCACTGTGCTGCTCCTAAAACTTCATTCTTTTTCACTTCTGAAGTTGTGACATCAGCAATAAGTACAGTGATGTTATCTGGAGCTCCTTGAATATAAGTCGCATCGACAAGAGCTTTAATTGCATCTTCTTTATCGTTTTTCTTAATAAATGTTTTAATTTCCTTCTCTGTTAATACCCCAGAAAGCCCATCACTGCACAATAAATATCGGTCACCTTCTTTAGCATCAAAGACTTGCAATAAAGGCACGATATTTTCATCACCCATCAAAGCTTGAGTTAATACCGAACGCTGTGGATGATCAAGTGCCTCGGTTTCACTTATTGCACCTTGACTTAACAACTCCTGTATTACAGTGTGGTCGTTACTTAATTGTTCAAAAATATTTCCGCGAAGTCGATAACATCGAGAATCACCAATGTGTAAAAGTGCGATTGATTTATTGTGTGTAAGTAGCGCGGTTAGAGTTGTACCCATTCCACGCAGTTCAATCACTTCACGTGCGTAGTTACCAATCTCAGAATCAATTGTATAAAGTGAGTTAAGTAGTAAATCCTCAATTGAATCTGAGTCAATTGTTGTATCTGTCAACATTGGCATCAACCCCTGGAGAGTTTTTATTGCAATCTTTGATGCAATTTCACCACCAGCGTGACCACCCATTCCATCTGCAACAGCAATCAAGCGACCAGATATAAAAGCGGAGTCCTCGTTGCCACTTCTGACCAAACCCAGGGCTGAGCGCGCACTGCTATCAAAGTAAAAGCTGCCCATAATGGGTAAGCCTAACCCCTGTTAATCTTTAATCATGAAGATTTACGCACACCGCGGAGCCTCGATTGATTTTCCAGAGATGACCATGCGCGCATATAAAGGCGCAGTCGATGCCGGCGCTGATGGCTTCGAATGTGATGTCCGAATTACAAAGGATAAGCAACTACTTCTTTGGCATGACGCGGATATGAAACGAATAGCAAGTTATTCTGGTCGGATAGCAGAGATGAATTATCTAGAAATCAAACGCCATTACCCAGAAGCCATTTTATTGGAAGACCTCCTTGAGTTGGCTCGAGATCACAAAAAAGAGTTAGCAATTGAAACTAAACACCCAGTGCCTTCTGGCAGTTTGGTCGAAAAGAAAGTAATGGATCTAATCTCGGAAGAAATCCCATTAGCACCAGTAACTATCATGTCATTTTCATGGCTTGCTGTAGAAAATATCCGAAAAATCAACCCTCAACAAAATACAGTCGCCCTGCTTGAAGATCGCTTTAATTCCCTCATGCGCAGGTACACATCTGCGCATTTCTTGGGGCCAAGCGTGGAACTACTCCGTAGGAAGCTTGAACTCACCCACGAACATCGCAAACTCTTTGTTTGGACCGTCGATGACGCTGATGATATGCGGTTTTGTTTAGATAACGGTGTAGAGGTTTTAATTACAAATAATCCGTCATTTGCACGTAGAACGCTCGGGTATAATTAACAAGTGAGTACATATGCATATCTGGGCCCTAAAGGAACTTTTACGGAAGCGGCACTAAAAAAAATCACCTCTTCAAACGACTCACTGATCCCTTATGCAAACGTCACCGCTGCCTTAGATGCGGTTCGAGTTGGTAAAGCTCACTTTGCATTAGTGCCTATTGAGAATTCAGTAGAAGGTGTTGTAGCTCGAACGCTTGATGAGTTAGCAACAGGAACTCCGCTATCAATTGTTGGTGAAGTAACACTTCCTGTTTCATTTGCATTAATGGTAAAAAGTGATTCGGGGGATATTCGTCGAATCGCTACACACCCTCATGCAGAGGCTCAATGTCGCGCATACATAGCCCGTAATTATCCTGACGCAGAATTAATCGCAACAGCATCAACAGCTGCAGCAGCAGAGGCTATTGGACGGGGCGAATTTGATGCCGCTATTGCAGCACCTGTTGCCGCTGCACACTACGGTCTCCGTGTGATTGCTGACAATATTGGTGATATTACTGGTGCCGTTACGCGTTTTGTGTTGGTATCAAAGCCAGGATTTCTTCCTAAAGCAACCGGCTTTGATCGTACATCTTTAGCTGTTTTTATCGGTATCGATCATGCAGGCGCACTATTAGATATTTTGACCGAGTTTGCTAAGCGCAACGTGAACCTTACTTTTATCCAAAGTCGCCCGACTGGTTTAGAGCTTGGACACTACCATTTCATCATCGATGCAGAAGGCCACGCAACCGACGCTCCAGTAAAAGAGACAATTGAAGCTTTACGCGCCATCTGCGAAGATATACGTTTCCTCGGTTCATACCCGCGAGAAAAGGCGAGCAAATGATTGACATTAAATTTCTTCGCGAGAACCCAGATGTAGTTCGTGCATCGCAAAAAAATCGCGGGGAAGACGAAACTATTGTTGATCAAGTTTTAGCAAGCGATGATGCGCGACGCGTTGCGCTGAGTGAGTTTGAAACCTTGCGCGCAGAACAAAACACACTATCTAAAGCAGTAGCTGCAGCTAAAGGTGATGAGAAGAATGCTTTGCTAGAAAATGCTAAAACGCTAGCAGGTAGGGTAAAAGAAGCCGATAATAAGCGCACAAGTTTAGAGGAAATAGCCAAGAACCTCATTATGCAACTTTCAAATATATTAGATCCTTCTGCACCAATTGGAAAAGAAGAAGACTTTGTAGTAATTGATCACGTAGGTACACCTCGTACTTTTGATTTCGAAGCGAAAGATCATGTAGAACTTGGCAAGTTGCTAGGTGCAATTGATACTGAGCGTGGTGCAAAAGTCGCTGGTTCTCGTTCATATTATTTAACTGGTTCAGGCGCTATGCTTGAGTTTGCCCTTGTTAACTACGCAATTGCTTCAGCAGTGAAAGCAGGTTTTACTCCAGTCATCCCTCCAGTTTTGGTAAATCCATCTGCAATGGAGGGGACAGGATTTTTAGGACAAGCTGCAGAGAATGTTTACCATCTAGAAAAGGATGATGTTTATTTGGTGGGCACTAGCGAAGTGCCGTTAGCAGCTTTTCATATGGATGAAGTTTTACCGTCTGAGAAACTACCAATTCGATATGCAGGTTATTCATCATGTTTTCGCCGAGAAGCTGGAACTTATGGCAAAGATACTCGAGGAATTATCCGAGTACATCAGTTCGATAAAGTTGAAATGTTTTCATTTTGCCATCCAGATCAAGCTCAAGAAGAACATCAACGTTTACTGCAGTGGGAAAAGGATTTCCTTAATGCAATGGAGATTCCATACAGAGTGATTGATGTTGCCTCAGGAGATCTTGGATCTAGCGCTAATCGTAAGTTTGATATCGAAGCATGGATTCCTACACAAAATGCTTATCGAGAAGTCACAAGTACATCCAACTGCACAGAGTTCCAAGCGCGTCGACTAAATATTCGCTTCAAGGATGCCGATGGAACCAAAAGTGTTGCAACACTCAACGGAACATTAGTTGCAATTCCACGCATGATTGTTGCAATTTTAGAGAATCACCAGAACGCTGATGGAACAGTGAATATTCCAAAGGCGCTGCAAGCATTTCTTGGCACACAACGATTTGAGCTGGTGTGAACAAGCGGCCAAAATTAATTGCTACTGATTTAGACGGAACAATAGTTCAACACGATGGAGCTATTTCTGATCGCACGATTGCTGCATTTACAAGAGCGCACGAACTAGGCGTACATATTTTTTTTGTTACTGGACGGCCACCAAGATGGATGAATGAAATTCGAGATACTTTTAGTTTTGGTGAAGCAATTTGTGGCAATGGCGCGATGTTGTACAACTTAAAGTCCAGTACTGTCACAGAAGAGTGGATGATAACTAAAGAAGATCAACACGAAGTTGCGCGACGTATGCGTGCAGCGGTTCCAACCATTTCTTTTGCAATCGAGTCGCATGATTATTACCATCGTGAAAAGAGCTATATTCCACGTTGGGATATTGGTTTAGATAATGTCGGTGTTGACAGAATTGAAGACGCAATTAAAGGTCCAGCATTTAAGATGTTAGCGCGTTGCAGTGGAAGCGAATTTACTTCTGATCAGATGTTAGAAATAGCTTTAAGCGAACTTGATGGTTTGGTAACCGTGACACATTCAAATGCAAATGAATCGCTCCTTGAGATCTCCGCCCTTGGTATCTCTAAAGGTCAAACATTGGCAAAGGTTGCGGGGCGATTAAATATCGATGCAAGCGACTGCATATCATTTGGTGACAACCCCAATGATTTCTCAATGCTTCAATGGTGTGGTCGCTCCTATGCAATGGCCGATGGCCACCCAGATGGATATAAGTACGCAACTGGAATCGCAGGGCCACATGCAGTAGATGGTGTGGCAATAGTTATTGAAGAGCTATTGGAACTACCGGCCTGATCTTTTGCCGATTTTTGGATAAGGCTTAATTCAGGTAGCCTCTCCCACGGAGGGCTCGCATAGCGGCCGAGTGCACCGGTCTTGAAAACCGGCAAACGAAAGTTTCGTGGGTTCAAATCCCACGCCCTCCGCCATTTTTTACTCACGTGTGGCTGAGTTCATAGCCTGTAAGTACGGATATTTATAGCCGATTTTTCTCGGTAAGAGGACACTATCCCATAGTGATTTAGGAAAAGTAGTCGAACCGGGGGCGTTCAATGTCGGGTGTTTTTTCACCAACAAGAGCAAAAATTAAAGAGCGCACACTGCGCACGGATAAGTGGTGGCTCCAACCAGCAATCACATTTGGAGTTCTTTTTTCTTTTGTAATTTATGCAACGTTTCGTGCATTTGAAAACAAATACTATTTTTCAGAGCCGTTAATTTCTCCTTTTTACTCACCATGTTTATCTACTTCGTGCGAACCAGGTAGTGCACTTGCATTCTTCGGGCAACCTTTTAATAATCAGTACTTTGGAATTGGGATTTCACCTGCACTATTTATCTTGATTTTTCCACTCGGATTTCGAATGACATGTTATTACTATCGCAAAGCGTACTACCGAGCCTTTTGGATGTCACCTCCTGCATGTGCAGTAGCCGAACCACACACTAAATACACAGGCGAAACGCGTGCGCCACTTATTTTACAAAATAGCCATCGTTGGTTTTTCTATGCAGGGTTAATTTTTAATGTTATTTTAACGTGGGATGTAATCTTGGCATTTAGAAATGAAGACAAGCAATGGGGACACATGAGCGTTGGAACTCTTGTGTTCTTGTTCTCAACAACTATGTTGTGGCTTTATTCACTCTCATGCCACACATGCCGTCATACACTCGGTGGGCGACTCAAACATTTCTCTAAGCACCCAGTGCGTTATAAGGCCTGGACGATTGTTTCTGCCCTCAACCACAAACATCCGACTTTTGCCTGGATCTCACTCTTCGGAGTCGCAGGTGCCGATATTTATGTCCGCGCGGTTGCATCAGGTGCAATCACTAACTTCTACTTCTTCTAAAGGAACTCGAATATGACAGATTTAGAGCGTCACTCATACGACGTCCTTGTTATTGGCGCAGGTGGAGCTGGCCTACGCGCAGCAGTTGAAGCCCGTGAAGCAGGATTGCGCGTTGCAATCATCTGTAAATCCTTATTTGGCAAGGCCCATACTGTTATGGCTGAAGGCGGCGCAGCTGCGTCAATGGGAAACGTCAACGACAATGACAATTGGATGGTTCACTTTCGTGACACTATGCGCGGTGGTAAATTCCTTAATCACTATCGCATGGCAGAGCTTCATGCCAAAGAAGCACCAGATCGAATTTGGGAGCTAGAAACTTGGGGCGCTCTTTTTGATCGCACTAAAGAGGGAAAAATTTCACAACGCAACTTTGGTGGTCATGAATATCCACGTCTTGCACATGTTGGTGACCGCACTGGATTAGAACTCATTCGTACTATGCAGCAGAAAATTGTTGCACTGCAACAAAAAGATGGTCAACAGTATGGTTCGATGGAGAGCAACATCAAAGTATTTGCTGAATTAACAGTTACAGATATTTTAAAAGAGAATGGGAAAATATCAGGGGCCTACGGCTATTGGCGCGAAACCGGTGCCGAAGTTCTATTCGAAGCACCAACAGTTATTATTGCTACCGGTGGTGTAGGTAAAACTTTTAAGATTACATCTAACTCTTGGGAAGGTACCGGCGACGGTCATGCACTTGCCCTCAAAGCCGGTGCGAACTTGGTTGACATGGAGTTTTTGCAGTTCCACCCAACTGGAATGGTGTGGCCACCATCCGTTCGCGGAATTTTAGTAACAGAGTCAGTTCGCGGTGAAGGTGGAGTCTTAACAAACAGCCTTGGTGAGCGATTTATGTTTAAATATATTCCAGATGTGTTCAAAAACATTTATGCTGACAATGAGACTGAAGCTGATCGTTGGTATGCAGATCAAGATAACAACCGTCGCCCGCCCGAACTTTTGCCACGTGATGAAGTTGCGCGTGCAATCAATAGTGAAGTTAAAGCTGGCCGCGGCACTGAGCATGGTGGCGTATATCTAGATGTTTCAAAGCGCTTATCGGCAGAAGTAATTAAAAAGCGCTTGCCATCAATGTGGCACCAGTTCTATGAGCTTGCCGGTGTTGATATTACAAAAGAGCCAATGGAGGTTGGCCCAACATGTCACTATGTAATGGGCGGGGTAGAGGTAGATCCAGATACTGCGGCGGCAGTTGGAGTCCCTGGATTATTTGCTGCTGGTGAAGTTGCTGGCGGAATGCACGGGTCAAACCGCCTCGGCGGAAACTCGCTGACAGATCTTTTGGTTTTTGGCCGAAGAGCCGGAATCGGGGCGGCGCAATATTGCAAGAGCAACGGTAAGAACCCAGTCAGTGATAACGCAATCAAAGCAGCAGCGGCAAAAATTCAAGCCCCATTTGATCGCGATGGTGGAGAAAACTCATATTCCCTTCACGCTGAACTACAAGAAGTAACCCATAATTTAGTTGGGATTATTCGCACCGCTACTGAAATAGAGGATGCAATTGTAAAGATTGCAGATATTAGAAAGCGAAGTGCGAACGTAGCTGTAAGTGGTGGAAGAAAGTTTAATCCGGGATTCCATTTAGCTTTTGATTTAGACAACATGTTATTGGTTGCTGAATCAACTGCAAAATCAGCATTGCTTCGTCAAGAGTCCCGCGGTGGTCATACTCGTGATGATTTCCCGGGTATGAACAATAAGTGGCGACAAATTAACCACATTTCTTCATTTAATGGGGCACAAGTAAATGTCCGTCAACAAACATTACCCATGCTTCCTAAAGAACTCTTTGATCTCTTTGATGTGCATGAATTAGAGAAGTACATGACATCAGAGGAAATTGCGAAAGGCGGATCTAACTAATGGCACGCATGATTAATTTACGCATCTGGCGAGGCGATTCAAAAGAAGGCGGCCTGCAAGATGTCCAAGTAGAGGCCAACGAAGGTGAAGTAGTTCTCGATGTAATTCACCGCGTGCAAGCTACCCAGATGGGTGATTTAGCGGTTCGTTGGAACTGTAAAGCTGGCAAATGTGGTTCATGTTCTATGGAGATTAACGGAAAGCCACGTTTAGCATGCATGACGCAAGTAGCTGCTTACGGTGATGAAGAGACAATCACAGTTACTCCACTTCGCGCATTCCCTGTCATTAAAGACCTAGTCACAGATGTCTCGTTTAATTATAAAAAAGCTATGGAAATACCCGCTTATTCTCACCCAGACGAGTTGGCACCAGGTGAGGCTCGGATGGAACAGGTTGATGTTGAGCGAAGCCAAGAATTCCGTAAATGTATTGAATGTTTCTTGTGTCAAGATACCTGCCACGTAATCCGAGATCACGAAGAAAATAAAAAATCCTTCGCTGGGCCACGTTTCTTTATTCGGATTGCCGAACTAGATATGCACCCACTTGATACATTGAAAAACCGCAAGCGCACTGCCCAAGAAGAGCATGGACTTGGAATGTGCAATATCACTAAGTGTTGTACGGAGGTTTGCCCAGAGCACATCAGAATCACCGACAACGCAATTATTCCTATGAAGGAGCGTGTTGTAGACATTAAATATGACCCAGCGCGTTGGTTAGGTTCAAAAATTCGTAAGCGCGATGGTATTTAATTAGCCTATGAAGATATTAATTCGTTGGGGTGCGTTAAGTGCAGCCTTTTGGGTAGCAACAGCGCTTATCCCAGGAATTGATGTTAAAGGTGGATTTACAACTTACCTTTGGGTTGCACTTCTTTTTGGTTTATTGAATGCAACTCTTGGATCACTCCTTAAATTGCTGACACTTCCGGCCGTGATTTTAACTCTTGGTCTTTTTCTAGTTGTAGTGAATGCTGCTATTTTGATGTTGGTCGCCCGTTGGAGTGAAAAATTAGATGTGAATAATTTCTGGTCGGCAGTATTTGCAGCAATTGTAATCAGTGTAATTACCCGATTGATTTCAGGGGTTACAAAGAAAGCTCTACCACTCTGAAATCGCTCTTATTAGTTTCACTCGGCGGGGTTGCAGGATCTCTCGTTCGATATTGGCTCATGATTACTTTGGAAGATGGTCGTACTGCTACTTTGGCGGCTAATTTAATAGGCGTGGCAATTGCAACCTTTTTGGTAGTTTTCATGGAGCGCAGGGGAGGCGAGCATGTGCGCCACCTTTTGTTACCTGGTTTTTGCGCAGGGTTAACAACTTTTTCCGCTGTTGTAGGCTTAACGCTTGAACCTCGTGAAGGCGGCCAACTTTTTCTTATTCATAATTTAATTTTTTCACTACTCACTATTGTTGTAATAATGCCAATTGCTAGAAAAATCATCTCGGTACGTGCATGAGAACAATTCTTATAATCTGTGGAGCAGCTATCGGTGCGCCTGCTCGTTTTGCTATCGATCAGTACATTCGTCGATACTCATCTCACCCAATTGGAATATTTCTAGTCAACATTATTGGTTCATTCATATTTGGCTTGACCATGAGAAGTTCCATCAACACAAACGCCTTCTTTGTGATTGGGTTCGCTGGCTCTTTTACAACATGGTCAACACTCATGTTGGATTTCTTCTTAGCTTACGAACTTAAAAGATATCGCGAAGCCGCTATCAACTTAAGCGCTTCTATTGGTCTAGGCCTATGCGCAGTTTGGCTTGGTCTATCACTAGCGAAGTGACGCCATCCACGCTTCAATTTCATCAGGATGACGGGGCATATTTTCACTGAGATTAATACAACCAGTTTCAGTAACTAACACATCATCTTCAATGCGTATCCCAATTCCTCGGTATTCAGGCGCGAATAGTTCGTCGTCAGGTTGAATATAGATGCCAGGCTCAACAGTTAGAACCATTCCAGCTTCTAACTTAGCTTCGGTGTATTGATCCTTACGAGCTTGTGCGCAATCATGCACATCAAGGCCCAACATATGGCTGACACCATGCAGAGTCCACCGTTTGTGGAGACCAACTTCAGGACGCATCGACTCTTCTGCGCTTATTGTTAATACGCCAAGGTCAACTAGACCTTGGGCCAATACAGTGTGGCAGGCCTTGTTTATCTCTAGAAAATCTACTCCAGCGCGGATAGCGGCAAAACCAGCTTTCTGTGCCTCGTACACCAACATATACAAAGTGCGTTGGGCAGGGGAAAACTTTCCATTAACTGGGAAAGTGCGTGTTATATCGGCGGTGTAATAAGAATCTAACTCAACACCTGCATCTAGTAATAACAGATCACCGTTTTTAACGTCACCATCATTGCGTGTCCAATGAAGAACACAAGCATGTGAACCTGCAGCCGAAATGGTGTCATAACCGAGTTCGTTACCTTCAATTCGCGCACGCCCATAAAAGGCGGCCTCAACAACGCGCTCGCCTCTAGGGGTAAGAACTGCAGCAGGTAATGCGCGAATAGCGTCATTAAACCCTCGGTGTGTTACATCAACAGATTTCTGCAGCTGATTAATTTCATATTCATCTTTTATCAAGCGAGCCACAGAGACAAAGTTAACTAACTCATCATCGCGCTTAGATTTCTTCACACACGCATCCACAAGTGCATCTTCGCCGCGTAAAGCAATTGCAGGCGTTCCATCTTTCAGCAGAGCCTCTAAATCTTCCACCTTACGAACTTCTATACCAAAACGCTGCGATGCCTCATCGGTTGTGAAGCGACGGCCCACCCAAAGCTCGCCATATTTGCGGTCATTATAAAAAGCGCTGGTATCGCGCGTAGATCTAGGTTGGATGTACATGATCGAGTCATGACCCTCACCATTTGGTTCCATGACTAAAACAGCGTCAGATGTAACTTCTTCTCCTTGTATGCCGGTGTAATACACGAAAGCACTATGAGGTCGAAAGCGATAATCAGTGTCATTGCTACGGACCTTAGAATTTCCGCTTGGTAAAACAATTCGCAGGCCCTGAAAAATCTGCGAGAGTTTTTCTCTACGAACAAAGCAGTAAGCAATGGCAGGATCTTGGACTATTCCATCTAATGGGGAAGGCGCCCATCCTGTTTTCATAAATTCTGCATATGCATCCGATGGCGGTACGTCATAAACGCGACGGCTTTCAAGGGGTTTATCGGTGGATTCCATGCATGGAGCCTACAATCTCAACCCATAGATGACTATTCATTTCTAAAACCTTAGGCTAGATATTACTTATTCTCATTGCTTGGAAAAAGTTCTTGAGCCATAAATTCAGGGGGTTAAGGCATGGCGGTTTTGGATAGAGCCATGACTCAATCGCTCCAATTCATGGAAAAATATTTACCCATCGCCCTTTTGAAGAAAATTAAATTTGTAGTTCATTTATTCACGTTTACCTCAACCCTGAGTCTGGCCACTTTTACCCTAAAGATTAAGTCCAAGTCCCCTAAAACAATTGAGGACAAGATACTCTATAAAATGCAGCATGATAGAAACCCCTCCTTGAAAATATTTTCAGACAAAATACAAGTCAGAGAATTTGTACAGAAAAATATTGGTCAAGAGTTTCTCACTAAATCCTTAAGTGAATATTCAAGTCTTATCGGTATAAACAGAGAAGTATTTCCGAGAAATTTTGTAATTAAAGCAAATCACGGTTCTGGCGCTTCAGTTATTTGTTGGGAAGGTGCACCCCGTGGAATAAGATTACCTAGTAATTTAGCAAATACTACTTGGCAGAGATTCTTTATACATCCAGATGATTTGATCTGGGATAACTTGCAAAACCTAACAGAAAAATGGTTGACGTTAGAATATTACTGGTTCACCGGAAAACTTCCAGAATGGGCTTATCTCGGAATTTCTCCACAGCTTTTAGTAGAAGAGGTTCTAACAAAAAATAATGAAGTGGCGGGGGACTACAAATTCTTCATGTTTGATGGGAGGTGCGAATTTATACAAGTTGATACATCCAAATTTAGTGACCATCGACGTAATTTTTACAGGCCTGACTGGACCAGAATCTACGCAGAAATTCTTCATCCTGCATCTGAAGTGATACAGGAGCGGCCAGAAACTTTAGAGAAAATGTTAGAGATATCCGCCAAGATCTCTAGAGGGGTGGATTTTATGCGTGTGGATTTATACGATTCTGATCAAGGTATTAAATTTGGCGAAATCACAAACTACCCAGGCTGTGGAATGAAAACTATGAGACCAAGAAATGTCAGCATCAATCTTGCCCGTAACTGGAATCAGAATTACTAACAAACCCGATTTACCCGTGCAGAAAGTGAATTCTTGCCCATGTGCCTTACCGTGCTTTACGGTCTGTAGAATTTAATGTTAGGCCGATCGTCTTTTGAACCTGTAAACTTGGCCCGTACAAGGAGACGTCGCGTATCCCGGTCGAATGCGCCCCTTAAGAGGAAAGTTAGTGCTAAGTGACGAAGTTTAATATGCGCCTACGGCTCTCTTTAACTCTTTTATTACTTATAGTTTCAGGATTAACGCTCACGCTCGCTTCGGCAAATACTGCATCCAAAACTCAAACCTACTCTGAAACTAAAGAGATATTTAAAAAGGCTACCCCCACAGTTTCACCAACATTGCGACTTAACCAAAAGTTGCCTGTAAATAAGTTGTCAACATGTGGATTCAATTCAGCCAAAATGAACGAGAAGACAGACTTAGGCAAATGCACGATCATGGTCATTGGAGATTCAATGGCATCAAATTTGGGTTGGGGGTTATCACATGTTGTACAAAAGTCCTCCAAGATTACCCTCATTCTAAAAGGTAAACCTTCATCAGGAATGGCCAATATATGGTTTTATGATTGGACTAAAGAATTGCCTGAAATGTTAGAAACCAACAAACCGAATCTCGTTATTGTGTATATCGGGGCAAACGACCATCAGAATTCAAAGATCGAAGGAAAAGTTGAGAGTTTCGGCAGTTCGAGATGGTTGCTCAGCTATAACAATCAGATGCAGGATATTGAAAAGCTTGCAAACAATGCTGGCGCATTTGTCATTTGGGTGGAGTTACCAGTGATGCGTTTATCTGGGTATGAACAAGGAATCAAAGCCATTAATGAAATTCAAGAGTCAGTTGTGACTAATATGGAAGGCGGTTCGTACCTACACATCAGAAATATATTTGCCGATAGTTACGGCAAGTATCGCGACTTTGCGAACATAAATGGGAAGATGCAAAAAATTCGCGGCGATGATGGCATTCATTACTCTTCACTCGGACAAAAAGTACTCGCCGCTAATGTAATTGCCCAAATTGAAGAAATATTTCATACCGAGATTTCTAAGAGTGGTGCCTACTTAATTACCGAGTAGCTAGCCAATTTGTTATTAAAGTTGAATCCCATACCAGCACTAGGCATATCCCTAAAAGTATGAACACAGAGAAAGGGTCGCCTCTTAATTTTTCTGAGTGGCGGAACGGATTCTCCAAGAAATGATAGGAAAGTAACCCTGTAAGTACAGCTCCAAAAATCCCTAAAAATATCAGCCAAAGCGGATCGAGCCCAGTAAATACAAGCGGAGGAATTGCTATCCAAATGAAATGCCAGAGATAAAGCGAATAAGAAAGGTCTCCAATTGTTGACATTACCTTTAAGGATAAAAAACGTTTAGTTAACCCAGTTGAACTCGAGGTGCCAGTTAAAATTAATAGAGCAGTGCCACAGACTGGAAACCAAGCTAGTGTTCCTGGATAGTGACTTGTAGGTGAGAGAATAGCAAGACTGAGAATAATAAGCGCGAATCCAATTCCGTCGAATAAATGAGTCATCAATTTATTTAATTGAATTGAAACCGATGCAATGAGAGCCCCTATAGCTAATTCCCAAAAACGTGTAAATGGCGAGTAGTAAGCTTCTACGGGACTACTGGTTGTGATTGTCAAGGACCACCAAGCTGAAATAGCAATAATCACAATAAGAAACAGTTGAAAATAGATTTTATGTTTATAGAGAAACTTAAAGTAAGAGAAGACAAAAACAGTTGATGGAAAGAGAATATAGAACTGCTCTTCAACAGCGAGAGACCAAAAATGTGTAACTAATGAAGGATTGACCCCAGCAACAAAATAACTTGACCCGTTATTAATCAGGTTCCAATTCGCTGCAAAGAGATTTGCCCACCTCACATCACTTAAGAGCGCAGGATCCATTGCATCGCCGATTAGGAAAAAAGCTGCCAAAGGGGTCACCACAAGAACTAAAGTTGCGGCAGGAAGTATGCGAAGAATTCTGCGTGTATAAAAAACTTTGAGGTTACTTAAAAAATTACCTTGGGGTTGGCGCAGCAGTAAACTAGTGATAACAAAACCGCTTAACACAAAGAAAATATCTACACCGATAAAGCCCCCAGCAAAGCCAGAGATTCCTGCATGCGAGAAAATCACAAGAATAACTGCGAGAGCTCGTATTCCCTGAAGATCAGGGCGGTAAGAGGTAGGTAAATAAGGCGAATCCACGAAGCGAGGGTAGCAAGCAAGATTTATGAGAGGTTATATTTTTCGTTCAATCTGGTGTCCGTCAGATGGGTCGGAGGGGAGGAGTTTCCAAACATTCAAATTCCCCTGGTTTTGCGTGTGTATGGAGCTAATTTGTAGTTAGGAGGTTGGTCTTTTGAACCTGTAAACTATGCCTACCACTTGGAGACGTCGCATAGCCCGGTCGAGTGCGCCTCACTGCTAACGAGGTAAGGTTTAATCGCCTTCAGGAGTTCAAATCTCCTCGTCTCCGCACAGAAAGCTTAAAGTTTTTCAAATTGATAGCGGACCTCTACTCCTGAAAACTGAGCAATTGGGATTATGGTGATGATTTATTCACTTTACGTTAGTTGAATCTTAGTTTGCACAGCACTAACAGTTTACTTTTGGACGGCAGCCTTACCCACCAAGGTCACGACTCACATGTGTTGCGACCTCTAGTCAAGGGACAAGGAAAACCATGAATACTCGTCACAAGATCGTGGCAGGGGTTGCAATTCTTGCAACTATTGCTGGATCAGCAGTCGCAAACTCAGTATTAACGAAACCAGAATACATTACAGCTTCAACAAGTGCAGCAAAGATTAAGCCACTTGCATATGCGGGAGATACTATTTCTGGAGTCGCGATTCAAGGTATCCCAGATGGAATGGGCGCATATCGAAATGAAGATGGAACAATCACACTTCTTTCAGTACATGAAGTTCCTTCATACGGCGCAATCGGGGCACTCGCAAAGGCGGCAGACAAAGGTAAAACGATTCAAGGAATATCAATTACAAAATTGATTCTAACTAAAGCCGGAGATCGTGTTTCTAGCGCGTCAGACTTTATTAAAACATGGAGTTTCTACAACTACAACACAAAGAAATATCAGGACACTACTGTTGGTGCAGCGCCAACAACTCAAACCCTAGGCATGGATAACTTCATCAGCCGTTTCTGTTCAGCAACTCTCGTCCAAGCTGGGGGACTCTCATTTAAGGATGGGTCAACCACTTATGGACATGAAGGCCCTGTATTCCTATCGGGTGAAGAAGATGGCGATAGTGGATATGGACGAGCTTTCGCGTTCGACATGGATGGAAACGGAATAAACCTTCCTAGAATGGGATTAGCATCATGGGAAAACTTGATGCCAAACCTCAAGCCAGGCAAGAACACCGTTGTCATGGGCAATGAAGACGGCAACGCGACAGATTCTCAACTCTTTATGTATGTTGGAACTAAGACAACCGAAGGCACTTTTGCTGACAAGGCCGGCCTTACCAACGGTGAGGTCCACGTCATGAGTATTCCGGATATCGCAAACGACAATGCTTTCCGTGCAACGTACGGAAAGAATAAGGCTGTTGATGTGACTTTCAAAAAGACAATTTGGGATGCTGACATGAAGACTCAGCAGGCTGACCATTTAGCCCAAGGAACTGAAATGTCACGCGTTGAAGATGGCGAATGGGATCCAACTAACCCAAACGTCTTTTACTTTGTGACAACCGAATCTAATAAAGATCCAGGTGCAACAAAGTCAAATCCAGCAACACCAACTGTTTCACGCGACGGTGGCGGCTTCTGGAGACTTACATTTGTTGACGGTCAAAAGCCTGAGCTAGGAGCTAAACTCGAACTCCTACTTGATGGGTCAGAAGATCCGTACCTCAGCAAGCCAGATAACATGACAGTTACTTCTGATGGCATCGTCTTACTACAAGAAGATCCAGGTAAAAATGACCACCTTGCACGCATCGTCGCTTTCCGTCCTAAAGATGGGAAGCTCGCAGTAGTCGCACAGTTCAACCCAAATTACTTCGCACCAAAAGGCTCAAACTTCATGACAACTGATGAAGAATCATCAGGAATCATTGACGTGACATCAATGATTGCCAAGCCTGGCGACACAACCAAGTACTTCTACTTCAACGCACAGGTACACACAACTGGCGCATATACAGCGCGTCCAGACCTCACCACGAAGACTTCAAGTGGAATTCTAAAGTTTAACCAAAAGACACTTGAAGGCGGCGCGTTCTACAGACTCGCTATCTCTGATTGGGAGACTGTTTTCGGCTCATAAGTTAAACAATTGAACAGAAAGACCCTGCTCGTAGATGTCTGCGCGCAGGGTCTTTCTTATTCAAAGCGGTTATAGTCTTATTTAGACTATTTAACTGTAAAGACTATTTCTTTTGAAGGTGTAGTAATTAATTTTGGTTTAAGTACAGTTAAGCGAGCAACGAAGGTATATTTCCCTTTGGGGAAAGCTGGAGCGACTACTTTATCTCCATATTCATTGACATAATTCTTAGCTTTGCCACAGAAAACCATTTCTTTTTCTCCCGCCCAAGCATCTTTACCTTGAGCGCCTTTGCCATTGCCAGGTTCAACATAAATGGCTTGGGCTTCGTTGTTGTCCTTTGAATATAGACCAAACATTACGTAAGCATTAGGGTAAAAAATAGACTTATCTATGGTGTATTTGATGTAAACATCCTTACATCCATTTGGATTCAAGGTTAGTGAGTCGACAATCGTGAAAGTTACGGCTGTCTTTTTATTGTAAATAATTTTTTCAGTCAAATTGGCTGCATTAACCGGAGAAATATTGCCGCAAGCAATAATTACTATCAAAGAGATAAATTTTCGTTTCATGACGTAAGATTAAAATTATAATGAGTGGTTATCGACACGTTTAACTGAGCGGGAGATGAACAGCAGGTTAACAAACTAACTGTTGTTTAAAAGAATAAGTTCACTATATTTAGCTCGTGAAGCTACTCATCTATCTCATGACAGGGTGGATATTGCTTATTGCGAGCCCGGTCCCTTTGCATGCACATTCTGACGGTGTATTCATAATTCATGAGGTTGAGCAAGATATGGCACCAAAAGTAAGTCTCGAAGTCGAGAAAGATCTCACTGGCGGATTCAATGTTCATGTTGTCACTTCAAATTTTCGATGGCGCCCAGAAATGGCATCGAAGCGGCATGTCATTGGCGAAGGTCATGCACACGTGTATTTAGATGGTCAAAAAATCATGCGTATCTACAATGAGTGGTTTCATCTCAACACCTATCAGTTCGCCACGCGTTCAGGAGAACAGTTGTTCAGTGTTGAATTTGTTGGAAACGATCACGCACCTTACACAATCCAAGGTGTCCCCTTAGGAGCAGAGCAGATAATCACTGTTCCAGGCGATGAGATTCAACCTGCGTCCGGCAAAAAAATAGAAATTCAAATTGTTTTAATTGCCCTGCTTGTTATTTTCTTAGGTGGGTTATTTTTTTGGGATAGAAGAACTCAAACAACGTAACTGCCCGTGGAAGTCGATAGAATCTTAGGGTGTCGAACCTTGAGCAGTCTGAAGCCCTGAGTTCTATCTCAATCAGAAAAACTGCTGAAGAATTCCCACAGAAAACTATTCTCATCTCAGAAACTGAAAAATTAACAGCCTTAGAATTTGATCAGTTGGTGAATTCTTTTTCACACACTCTTGAAAGAATGCAATTAACAACTCATTTTCTACCCATTCTCCTTGGGTCAACCATAAATTCGGTAATCGCTTATCACTCGGCGATAAGATCTAGAACCCCTTTTGCGTTAATTGACTCTCAAATTGGTTCAGAATACCTCTCTGCAATTCTTAAACGTTTAGGGAGTCCCAATTTCTTGGTCAATACAGGTAATGAAGTTTTGGACAGGTCAGATATACAACAGATATTTGTAGGGCGTGATAAAGAAATCTCATTTTTGGCTCCAGAAATAGATGTAAAAAAATCAGCTTCAGTCTTATTCACTTCTGGTTCGACCGGTGAACCAAAAGGAATCCTTTGGGACTGGTCTACCTATGATGAACTATTTGAAGGCAGTAGGAAATATTCCAACGAAGGAGGCAAAACCTATAAAATGGCTAGATTCTCTTCTTTAGCTTTTACTGCAGGAGCTAGACAGGCAATGAGTGTGTGTGTAGGCAACCAGGTTTATATGATGAATCCAACTCAATCCGCCGATAAGATAATTGAGTTTATAAACAGAGAAGCAATGACTGATTTAGCATTTAGTACATCGCTAGGAGAGCGAATTTTTGACACCAAATCTGCGTCGCTGACACTAGATACCATAAACGACATTGCGATTTATGGTGAGAGCGCTGATTGGGTTCAAATTGAAAAATTGAGAGCGCTCACCGGTAATAGAGCTCGAATAACCAATAGATACGGATCATCTGAAGCCCCAGGAGCAATAATTCATTTTCGGATTGAACCCAATGAAGTGCCTGAATTGGGCCGAGTACCGGTTGCACGAATTGATGAGTTCCAAAATCTCGAACTCGTCTCTATAAGTGGTGATTCTGAGCTTAAAGAGTTGGTAATAACAGGATGTTTAGCACAGGGATATTTTGAGAATGAAGAATTAACCACACAAAAGTTTTTTCAAGGAGAAGATGGTGTTCGCAAATATGCGAGTGGTGACTTGGTCAAAGTCAACAATAATGGATTAGTTACATTTATTGGCCGTCGTGATGACCTGGTTAAAATCAACGGTCGGTTAGTAGAGCCATCGGAGTCAGAGGCTGTACTGCGTTTAATTCCAGGAATTGAAATTTTGACTGTTATTCCACACACCGATGAAAATGGTAAATCCACATTAGTAGCACATCTAGTACTAGAGGCTGGCTCCAAGCTGGAGCCAAAGCATGTGTACGACATTCTTTTAGAAAAGTTATCTAGCCACTTGGTTCCTACAAAACTAGTCAAACATGAAAAAATCCCACTAAATGCAAATGGGAAAATAGATCGTCAATACCTTCTTAATAACAGTTGGGAAAGATGGAGGGTCGATGAAAAAGCAAAAGAGCCAACTACATATGAGAAATTTGCTCTATCACAGCTTCAACAGGTGTTAAATAAGCCGAACCTAACTTTGGCTGAAGATGTCTTTGGTGCAGGTATGGACTCACTTGCCGCAGTAGAGTTCGGGGTAGCTGCGAGCTTCTTTGGTTATTTAAAAATTAATCCATCTATTTTCTTGAAACACAGAACTGCAAAGGAAATAGGTCTGTACTTACAGACAATGGGTGCGACCCTGGAAAGCAATATTGTTGAATTAAACAAGAGCGGCTTGCAGACTCCAATATTCATTTTCCCGGGTGCTGGTGTTACTGCAATTTTTTATAAGGAGTTTGCGGATGCGGTAGGCCAAAACCAACCCCTAATAATTATGGAGCCAAAAGGGCTCCATACATTGGAGAATGTTGAAAAAACTGTTGAGAAGATGGCCCATTCTGCAGCTGAGCAGATTCATGAGTTGTTTCCCGAAGGTGAAATTCACTTATTAGGCCACTCGGCAGGGTCTGTGATTTCCTGTGTAACTGGAATGAATTTACGAACCCTCGGTAGAGAAGTGAAAATGATCAACTTAGATCAATGTGGGTTCGCCAATCAAATTTCAATGTCTAAAAGAAAATATTTAATTACATCAAACTTGAGTCGTTTATTGGATCTAGTAACACGCTCACCAAGGGAGTTAAAAGCATCTGCCAAAAGGCGAATCAAGGCACGCAATCAGAGTTCTTATGAATTTTTTCTTCTCCATATCGGCCGTCTTGCTTTAAAGCATAAATTAGCGGCGAAACCAGATTTCCAAGTTCATCTTTTATTCTGCTCTATAGATAAACCATTGAAAGATTGGGAAAATTATGAGTTTCTAAGTTTTGAAAAAGTAGGAGGTTCTCATATGACGCTACTGAACCACGAATACTTGCCAAACATTGTTCCTAAAGTTTTGAAGTTTTTTAATGATTCACAACAGGCCAACTATTTAAATATTTGATTCTGCTATGGCTTAGAGCAGTCTTCTATTTTTTTACCACTGGGTGCGCATGTGCTAATTCAAGCTCTGCTTTACCTATACCAAAATATCTTCCAATAAGCACACCAATAAAGCCACTTATGGCCATTATTTCCAAACTGATTGAGTCGATAAAATTGTATTTACCAACCTTTCTAATTCTTGCACTTCTCAAGAAATATCTACGTAGCATGTGTTTTAGCCAACCTTTGCGAGGTAGTAAATCTTTTTCTAAGTTTCCAGTCACTCTTCCATTGCTTGCCACAGCTTGAATTGCCGTTACAAAATTGACATCCTCAAAATGCAAAACTGCTATTCGGTGAGAAATTGATTGTTGATCTTGTCTAATGAGTTCAGGGATGATGAGCATTTCAAGTTCCCCTTTTTGTAAAACACCTCCGCGTCTATTGATTTCAGCCACAGCGGCCTCTCGATTGACCAAGAAAGCCGAGCAAACAGGGGCCGGCTTACTTGGGAAAAGGGAAACTTCTGATTCACCCCACACCCAGTTATAAACAGCCCTAGAACCCACAGAGTTTGGTGTTCCATTCTTTGAATAAAAAGTCATTGCATCTGCTGGGAATTCTTGGTTCAAGTATGCACCCAATTCACTGAAGAAATCAGTATCGGGGAGTGCGTGGTCTTCAAGATAAGCCATCCAGTTGGCTTGGCTAGTTAAGAATGATTGTTGGCGCATCCCTATGTCACCAAATTCTTCAAAGTGACGGTGCTCAACTTTTTCAGCTGGTAGTTCTGAGTTATTGGTCTGCGTACAGTTCGGCCCAAACTCTAAAATAGTAATTGTTTTATCAGCTAGATCTACGCCTGCAAGGGCATCGAGAAGTACGCGAGCATCTGCACATCCATTTGGCGCACAAATCAAAATCTCAAGCCGAAGTGGTTTTGTCACCGCATCCCTCATTTTTAATAGTTATGTAATCCTAGTGCTTAGTTCCCTTAAGACGTGGGATAATAGTTACACGGTAAACTTCAAACCTGAAAGGGGGACATCATCATGCACAAGATAGCCATAGTTGGCGCTGGACCAGCCGGCTATTTCGCAGCGTTAGCACTGCACAATTTGCAAAGCGATGATCGCGCTTTTGCCATAGACATGATCGAACGTCTTCCAACGCCTTGGGGATTAGTTCGTAGCGGCGTCGCTCCAGATCACCCAAAAATTAAGACAGTAGCGAAAACCTTTGAAAAGATTGCCGCAGACCCAAATTTTCGATTATTTGCAAATGTTGAAATAGGCCACGAAATTACTGTCGCTCAGCTTTCCGAAAAATATGATGCTGTAATTATTGCTACAGGTTCAGCGTTGGGGAAGAAATTAAGGATTCCTGGCGAGGAATTGCGTGGGTCCATGTCAGCAGCGGATTTCGTGCCTTGGTATAACGCACACCCAGATTTTTCAGATCTAGAAGTATCACTTGACTGCGATACTGCGGTTGTAATCGGTGCTGGAAATGTTGCGATGGATGTGGCACGGATGTTGGCATTAGAGCCAAGTGAATTAGATCCAACAGATACAGCAGATCATGCAATTACAGTGTTCAAGAAAAGTAATGTGCGTGATGTTTATATAAGCGCTCGCCGAGGCCCAGAGCACGCTGCCTTTACTTCCCCAGAACTGCGCGAGTTAGGAAAACTACAACACACGAATGTGATTATGCAACGAGAAGATATTGATGCAGCAATCTTGCGAGTAGGTGATGCCCCCGAAAAAGATGTGAAGAGCAACCTTGATGCTATGTTTTTGATTGCGAACTCACCGAGCACAAACCATGAACGCTCGATGCATTTTCTCTTTGAACATACTCCGCGGGAAATTATTGGCACTGATCGAGTAGAAGGGGTTATTTACTCCACTCCTAACGGCGATGTGACCGTTAAGTGCGGACTAGTCATTACCGCAATTGGCTATCAAGCAGCAGGTATTGATGGTGTCCCATATGAAAATGGAAAAGTTGTAAACAAGGACGGCCGTGTTAAGGAAAACTTGTATGTTGTAGGTTGGGCAAAGCGTGGACCATCAGGTGTGATTGGGACGAATAAATCTGATGCGGCTGCAGTGATGGAATTACTAGTTTCAGATTTAGGCGCTCCAAAAAATCAACAAGGAATTACAGATTTGATTTCGAACCATAAAGTGGTTGATCAAGCAGCTTGGCAACGGATAAATGAGGCTGAAATTGCAGCGGGTGAAGTACATGGTAAGCCGAGAGTAAAAAGTGCATTACGCGAAGAACTAATGAACTTAGCCCAACTTTAAATCAATCTAACTTCAGCAAAACTTGCCGTTATAAGCCACTTTTTGTCATTTTGGATGGCAGTGAAAAGAAGGTAAGATGCGCAGGCTGTACAAAACTAAATAAGCGCGCGTAGCTCAACGGATAGAGCATCTGACTACGGATCAGAAGGTTAGGGGTTCGAATCCCTTCGCGCGCACAAGTTAAGCCCTCGGTGCCTTTCACACCGGGGGCTTTTCTTCTCTTTTACTGGGTAACGACACCGACGAAATATGTCGGCTTACTTTGAATCTCCAGCAAAAAAGTTTAGACGCATATCTGAAAACTCGTGATAAAGGGCGTTTTTAAGCCGAATGCAATATTTTTTTAGAAGACAAAATAACGACATCTTGTCTGTAAATTGTCGGGTTGCGAAGCATGCTCCGAAATTTCGTATAGTTTAAAGAAGGAACACGTACGAGCACATTCTCATCTGTTTTATAGAGATAAAGTTTAAAACGACGAGCAAGTTTACTGATGTCAGAAACTCTCATGTGTAATATTTCAAACATTACAGCCCATTCATTGGCTCGTTTTAAAGATCGGGATGCACCTCTCAGAACAGCCATTTCACCGCCTTCAACATCAATTTTCATCACGAAGCCAGATGCCAACTTGTCTTGAAACACCGTATCAATGGACGTACAAGGCACTTTAATTTTTTGAAAGCGATTTTCATCAAGTATTCCCAATTCTAAATCTGATAATTTTGAAGTACCAGACCATTTCTGATCTAGAAGGAAGTCAACTGATGCCTGAGGGCTATCTGAAACAGCCACCTCAATTAAATCGACTTGATATGCAAGTGTAGATAGGGTCTTCTTGAGCCATGGAAGAACTTGAGGGTTCGGTTCAAATGCAAATATTTTTGCCGAATCAGAAAAATTCGCCCAAACAATCATTTCACCGTAATTTGCGCCAACGTCAATGACTGTTGGCCAACTTCGTAGATTTAATACTAAATTCCAAAGCTTTACCGAAGAGGGGTTAACGTTTCCGCCACTACTTACAAGTGCACTACCTCGAGGGTCTACAGAGTCGACAAAAAGCTGACCCCCACCGGGGAGGTCAACGAAATTATTTATAGAATCTTCTTCAGAGTAATTCCCGTTTATTGTCATTGAATTACCCTAGTTTCAGCCATCTGAGTTCATGGTGCCATGATTGTTAGATGCTCGGATTGCCTTAAGCGCAAGAGAAATTGCCCTTAAAGGCCTTGTTATCTTCCATGATGTGGAGTTTGAATATGCATCCTGAACTACTCTTATCTCATCGCCTAGCCGGAGAATTTCCTTTTGTAATCTCTCGCTCCCTTGGGCTGAGTCGTTTCCTCTATAAAATCTTTTCTCGCTCTTACGTTCGTTATGAATAGGCCACTGATGAAAATCAGACGAGAAATTATCAATTTCGACTCTTTTAAAGTTTGGTTTGTTGATTTCGATTGCCGTGAGCACTGAAAGTTGATCTCTGCGCGAATAGCGCAATACATGTTGTGCCCAGGAATCTGACCACTTGCGAACAGATGATGTGGGACGGCGTGCAATGATCCCAGTCCAAAGAGGCCGTTCGCGGAGCGGAGATGGAGAAAACTCTTCGTAATGAAGGCGCTGTTCTTCTAAACGTTCACGACTATCCAAACCAAGATCCTTTACGACAGCAAACTCCTCAAGTACATCTTCACGGTAACTATGAGTTGGAATCGCCAAGTCACAGTCCTTAAGAAACTCATCAAGAATATAACTTGGTGGTTTTAGTAGGCGAACAGTGTTGTCGATGTAGAGCCATTCATCGTATTGATCCAATACTGGGTGACCTTGGATTTTTATAAGCCTTTGACTGCGAATCTGGTCACCTGGAAATGTGGATTCGATCAAAACAACATCCCATGTAGAACTAACTAATTGAGGGTCATCAGTAAAACAAATCGCTTGCACAGAAGAATCTGAAACTTCAAGCTCATTCAGTTTCTCGTACTCACCAATAAGTACCGTATAAAGGGCTCTCCGAGACTTTGCTACTGACTTTTTCCACGATTATAATCTTACTGCAGACGAGTTAGTAACCCGCTAATTTATCTTCGAAACTAACTCTATTTCCGCAACCATCGATAAAAACTAGTAAGTTTCCAAATCCGTGAATTTTTAATCAAGTTTAATTCTGCTTCTAACTCCTGAATCCTATTTTGAATGTCGTCCTCATCAATTTCAGGAATTTCCGAATTATCAACTAAATTTTGAGGGCTCTCCCCAGCTTTGATTAAATGTAATGCTTTTTGAAAGTCAGTGGACAAAATACCTCTCATGAAGCCACGAGGGTTGCTTTGGAATTGCTCCAAATTTTCAGGCTCAGATTGTTTCAAAATTTCTAAGTTAATAGAGTGAGGCATTGATTCTTTAGTGTTTATCTCAGGCCCTAATACTCCTACACCAAAGTCAGAATCCAGGACAAACCATTCACGGTTTACTTGTTTGGCAAACTCTCGAAAAACGAAACAGGTAACACCAGACCAAGACCCAGGGACAAAATCAGCGCTTAAAGAGCTGGTACGGGCTAAGCAATCGTGAACCAAGATTATTGAATTCGGCTTCGCGATTCGCACCCCAATTTCAAGTATTTTTAGTGAATCCTCATAATTGTGCCAAGAATCTAGAAATAATAGGTCGTAAAGAGATTTTAAATCTTGAGTAGCGTCATCAATATCAGAAAGTGACTCAAATTCTTGATCAACATCTTTTGCGTCCGTCCTGTACTTAAAACTACGGAAAGCTCTAACCAGTGAAGGATTAATCCCTGCAACTCCGGGAGTCCCAGTGGTAGCCGTCGTTATGGTAGCCAATGACGGAAATTCCGGGAGTAGGAGATTGATTACATCAGCCACTGTCGTTGGAATTTGAGTGCTCATTTTAGATTTCCTTCCGGTTTGTCTTTGCACGAGGTGTAAAAGATATCCAGCCTCGGTGATGCAATAACCAGATAAACCAAATAAAGAGAAAAACACCACTAGGGATTTCATGGGCAATTTTCCAAGATACCCCATGGTCAAATGCAAAGAACCCAAGAACAAGGCGTGAAAGATTTATAAACTGAACAATGATTGAATAAACTAGAAAAAAACCAAAGAACTTTAATAAGGACGTCCTGCGATCATATAGAAGAGGTAGAGATCCAATAAGAGCATCAATGCTGGTACAAGCAACGACCACTTGAAAATAATGGTCCCCAACAGAAAATGAAGTAGGCGAGAGTCTAATTAAGTGAGTACCGAGTAGTGCATCACCTTGGATAATAAGCGTAGTAGTCCAGTTACGTGCCAGGATCCAACTAAAAGCATGAGTTAAAAAGAATAATGGGGCTACAAATAGCAAGCGAGTTGCAATCTCTTGCGATTTAGTGTTTTTCAACATCCGCACTTTAACGCTGTTTAGAATCAATCTAGCGCGGAATTAAATCTGCGATAGAAGAAGAATATAAGGAGCAGCACAGCAGTTGTAATAACTGAGAGTAGTCCGGGACCCGCTGGAATAACTTCAGGAATTGCAGGCGTGGTTAGCACTTTACTTTCAAGAGATACTGGTGACTCACCATCGGCATTGGTTGCTGTAATTGTAAATGTGTAAGTCTTCTGCTCATTTAAGCCTGTGACGTAGTATTTGGTGATTTCAGTTGGTAAACCTCGAGTTGTAACTTCATCAGGATGAGTCGTTACTGTAAAAAAAGTAATTGGCGCATCAGGAATTTCAGCCATTGGCTTGAGGGTAATCAAGGCTGTCGATTCATTGAGAGCCTCAACACTCTCGATTTCCGGAGTGTTAGGTAACTTCAACCATCTGTGCCATGTTGTAGCTTCGTGAAACTTTTTACAATCATCTCTTATCAATATATAGCTTCTTATTGCTGGAGACTTTCCTGCGCAAGTCTGGAGTGTTGTTACAGGGAATTTAGATGTCAAATCCTCAAGCGTTGGACTATTTCTCCAAATCGCCAGTGCCTCTGTATACAAATGGCATTTACTGCCCTCTCGCAAGACCCGGATTTTTTTAGAATCAAGAGAGGAGCAAGTTTTTAGCGTTTGAATATCGGCAGATGTGGCCACTATAGGTTCGTCTTCTATGGCTATGGCCAGAGGAATGTTGCCCGCTAGGACTGTTAGAACAAATAGAGAAACCATTAATCTGCGCACATTTCTCCCCGTTAGATAACTTTTGACTTAGAATGATCTTAGTCAAAAGCACCATGATTTACATGCTAATGACTGCGAAAAACTTCCATCAGTGAGTGGAGGGAGTCCAAATCACCGCCAGGCTTGTATTTTGAAATTCTTGCGGAGGCTATTTCGTAGAGTTTTTCAGTATTCATTAAAGCTCCATGCAAGTCCGAAAAATCATTTCCTTCACCATACATCGCAACTACACCTGAATATAGTTCTTGATAAACCGGTATATCTCGCACAAGGGTTGGTAGGCCAGCGTTTAGGGCTTCGGTAACTGGTATCCCGAATCCTTCGCCACGAGTAGGTGAAAGAAAAATATCTGCCTCTGAAACGTATTTAGAGATCTCTTCATCGGTTGCATTTTCATGCCACTGAATTTCATCAGTGAATGCTTGAACAAATTCATTAAAATCACTGCGGAAAATCTCTGAAACCCAACCCAAACGACCAACAATTATAAATTTTAGATTTACACCAGCCAAAAGCGCCTGTGATGCAGCGGTGATGAGTTCGTCATAACCTTTCCGTGGTTCGATAGTTGAAATTAGTAAGAAAACTAAAGGATTAGAAGCGGTAGGTATTTCTCTATTTTTTTGCTGGCTTATAAAACGTTGAGCGACTGAAGCAATATTTACACGAGCAATTTGAGGGATATTGGCTCGATGCTCGCCTGCAGTAGTTAAGGCTTCAAGATCACCTTCAACAACTTTAGAACTTACAATTAGAACTCGAGAGTTTTCAAGCGCTAAATCAAGATCACGAATGAATGAATTTACCATTCGATTTGTAAACCAACCAGGCTCGCGGATAGGAAGAACATCATGAATAAAAGTTACGACGGTGATCCTATC
This sequence comes from Actinomycetota bacterium, assembly GCA_009700025.1. Lineage (GTDB taxonomy): Bacteria > Actinomycetota > Actinomycetes > Nanopelagicales > Nanopelagicaceae > Planktophila. Next base: position 2,063 of record WLMW01000011.1, on the reverse strand, counting down.
TTTTATTTTTTTAAACTTCGTTGGGCCTATTTGAGTGACAGCTTCCATTGTCTGTAGAAAAAGTATGTCTCTCTGATTCGGGTTCCATTCAAATCGTCGTCGTATAAGTACATTAAAGGTTTTGCTAGATTTCCTAACATCTACGTAAGTGTTTCCAACCCACCTTACGTGTATAACTCTCCAATTTACGTCGTGCATATTAAACAAATGGTCGGCAAAGTACTTACCTACTCGACGGGTCCCATCAAGAAAAGGGACATTATAAATTCCAGAAATATCACAGTAAATAGTTCTCTTTGGCACCGACTTTAGTAATTTATAATTGAAGGCGATTTCAGGTAGCGTTTTTAACGGGCGACGAATAAACCGGTAGAGCGATTTCAGTAATTGATATACAAATTCATTTCGTTCAACCCAGTCAAAAAAACGAGTCGCCCGAACGTTTACGAGAAAATTAGAGAAGTTCTTATCCCAACTATTGAAGAGAATTGATAAACAGCGCTTCACAATCTCCCCTTGTATGTCCAAGTAGTATGAAACCCAACTATTACTAGGGCAGTACTCTACCTGTGTTGAGGGTGAGCACTCATTTCGAGCGAAGAGCTTGCGCTAATTCCTCAAAATCCTTCACTAAAATATCGACTTCGCGTTGGCCGTGGGCCAGCGAGATCAGCCATTGCTCATCTAAACCAGGGGGCGTAATGATTCCACGGTTGAGAGAGAAGAGCCATGACAGCTCGGCAATGGCAAAATCTGTTGCCTTATAGTCGCGATAGTTTCGTACGGGCGCAGTTGACCACGTGACGCAACCTTTTACACCGAACCCCACGGTATGTGCAGGGAGTTGGTACTTCTCGATAATTGCACCAATACGGTCCAATGCTTGCTGATTAAAGCTTTCTGCTTTTTCCAACGTTTCTTCAGTGAAGATAATATCTGCAGCGCGGACTCCAGCCATTGCAAGTGGATTACCGTTGAAAGTTCCAAAGTGCGCCATTTTTCCATTAGTAACAAAATCCATATATTTCTTTTTGCCGCCAAAGGCTGCCAACGTAAGGCCGCCCCCAATTGATTTTGCTAACGTAATTAAATCTGGAGTAACGCCTAGGCGCTGAGCAGCGCCCTGATGTCCAGCGGTCAATCCAGTTTTGACTTCATCGAAAATTAGTACCACGTTATATTGGTCGCAGAGATCCCGTACACGCTCTAGATAGCCCTCATCGGGCAACACAATACCTAGGTTTTCTAAAACTGGTTCAAGAATAAAACAAGCAATCGAATTTGAGTACTTCATGAAAGTTCGCTCTAATGCATCCGCATCATTGTAAGGAACTACATAGATTTCTCCAGGAACAATTCCTACCGGGATATGGGCGATCGGATCACTGGAATCTCCAATTTGATCAAGTGGAGGTTTGCTGGAAACTACAAAAGGATCATAACTACCGTGATATCCACCCTCAACTTTAACGATTGCATTTTTATCTGTTGCAGCTCGCGCAGTGCGTACCGCGTACATAGTCGACTCTGTTCCACTGTTTGTAAATCGAACTTGATCAATACCGAATCGACGACAGATTCTCTCGGCAGCGTCAGTTGAAATTGGTGATGGAGTCACAAATAGAGTTCCAGTCTCAAGAGCCTTCTTTACTTCTTCAACTATGACTGGATTAAGGTGGCCCGCAAGCATTGCGCCAAAACCCATAGAAAGATCCAACAATTCTCGACCGTCAACATCAGTCATCCAAGCGCCTTTAGCGCTGACAATTGAGATTGGATATGGGTCCCAGTGCTGGAAACTCGATGTCACACCTAACGGAAGTGATTTGAAGGAACGCTGACTCTCTTCAGCGCTCTTACCGGTTTGCTGTGTGAAAAGTTCCCACTCTGATTTGAGTAGCTCAGCAATTCTTTCGGGTGGGATCTCTACTGAAGTCGTAGGGATGAATCTAAAAGTTTCCTTATGGTTGGTTTGTGTAATCATTGCAAAGCTTGTACGGCAAAGGTTTCAGCGTTTGAAACTCGTTTGAGAAGTACTCTCCCGGTTCGGTTTTTTAGTTCTT
>WLMW01000010.1 GCA_009700025.1 Actinomycetota bacterium | reverse complement strand
GTTGATGATGATCGACTTCCTTTATCAGAGAATGAAAAACCTGAATTAAGAAATGTCCGCTTCCGTACACTTGGGTGTTATCCGCTAACTGCAGCCGTTGAATCAGATGCGCGCACCATCACTGAGGTAGTAGAAGAAGTACTCCAAGTAAAACTAAGCGAGCGTGCAACGCGACTAATTGATGGAGAAAACGAAGATTCTATGGAGAAAAAGAAGTCAGAGGGATACTTCTAATGACCAAATCTATTATTCGTTTATTAACATGTGGCAGCGTTGATGATGGAAAAAGTACTTTAATCGGTAGACTTTTAGTTCAAACAGATAGCGTTCCTCATGACAGTATCGATGCCACACGTAAAATACGCCGAAGTGGTTCAACTATTCCAACCGGTGAAATCGACTTTTCCCTACTCACTGATGGCCTTGAAGCCGAACGTGAGCAAGGAATAACTATCGACGTTGCTTATCGATCTATGAACTTGCTCAACGGTAAGCGCTTGATCATCTCTGATGCACCTGGACACGAACAATACACACGCAATATGGCAGTAGCCGCATCACGTGCTGATATTGCACTGGTGCTAGTAGACGCCACAAGAGGTGTCCGAACACAGACCCTTAGGCATTTAACAATCTGTGCCTTAATGGGTGTGAGTCATGTCATTATTGCAGTGAATAAACTTGACGCCAAAGATTATTCGCAATCAATCTTCCAAAGCATTTCACTTGAAATTTCAGATGCTCTCCATAGATTGAACATCAAAAATTCAACAGTTATACCGATGAGTGCATTAGCTGGAGATAACGTTGTGGATGCAAGTACCTTTATGGACTGGTACAAAGGTCCTACTCTCATACAAGCAATTCAAGATTGGGCGCCCAAAGCGACAATAGATCGCGGTGCACGCTTGCAGATACAGAGTATCTCTAGAGCCGAGAACTTCCGCGGAGTTTCCGGAACAGTTCATGATGGTGAATTTACTGTTGGCGAAACAATAAAGACTTTTCCAGGTGGTGTAACTGCCAAAATATCTAGGATTGTAACTTTCAACGGCGATATGGAAAAAGCTGTGAATGAATCCGCAATCACTCTTGTTCTTGAACCTGAAATTGACGCCACTAGAGGAGACTTAATTGTTAAATCAACCGAAGAACTAATCTCTAGTGATCGTTATGTGGCAAATATCGTTTGGCTAGATGAGAATCCACTCATTCATAGCCGCTCATATATTTTAATTGCCGGAACCACCACTACCCCAGCAATCGTGACCAAGATAAGACATAAAATTGAAGTAAATAGCGGAGAGCACAATTCAGCCACAACACTTTTAATGAATGAAATTGGTTCTATCGAAATTGCTACTGATACCGCCTTAGCTTTACTGCCATACAAAGAATCAAGAGATTTTGGTAATTTCGTTCTTGTTGATAGAGCCTCAAACCGTACTGTTGGCGCTGGAATGATTGACCATGTATTGCGCAGAGGAAGTAACATCACGCACCATAACTATGAAGTTGGCAAAACCGAGCGGGCGCATATGAAGCATCAAAAGCCAGGGGTTCTTTGGCTCACTGGACTCTCTGGTTCTGGAAAATCTACAATTGCAAATGAGCTTGAGAAGAAACTTTTCAATCTCGGAATTCATTCATATGTTTTAGATGGCGATAATCTACGATTAGGAATCAACAAGGATTTAGGATTTACCCCAGAAGAACGTGCTGAGAATGTACGCCGTACTTCAGAAATTGCAAAATTAATGATTGATGCCGGTCTTTATGTCATCGTTGCTCTTGTAAGTCCTTTCAAGAGTGATCGTGACCAAGCTCGATCTATCTTTGATGAGAGCGAATTCTTTGAAGCGTGGGTAGACACACCAATTGAAATTTGCAAAGCTCGAGATCCAAAAGGCCTTTATAAGAAAGCGGCGGCTGGAGAGATTCCTAACTTGACCGGCCTTGGACAGGAGTACGAGGTTCCAACAAATCCCAATATTGTCTTAGATGGCAAACTCGCTGTCTCTGAAAATGTTAACGCACTGTTAAAGTTAATCTTATGAGTTGGATGTTATTTGCACTCGCAGGATCGATAGCACAACTTATTGACGGTTCCTTAGGAATGGGATTTGGTCTCTCAAGTTCTACGCTTCTGCTCACTCTTGGAGCAACTGCATCAGTAGCTTCTGTAGCTGTACACATTGCAGAGATTGGGACAACGTTAGCTTCAGGAGCATCACATTGGCATGCTGAGAATGTCGATAAGAAAATTCTCAAGCGCCTGGCAATTCCAGGTGGAGTAGGAGCTCTCTGCGGCGCTACCTTTCTTTCGTTTATAGACTCTTCTAATGGAAGAATTTTCATATCCACGCTGCTACTTTTTTTAGGATTCCTTTTGCTCTATCGCAACATTTTTCAAAGCCCTGACAGCGCTAACTTAATTGAGATAAAAAATCCGAATTTTCTGACCTATCTTGGCTTTACGGGTGGTTTTGTAGATGCATCAGGTGGCGGGGGCTGGGGACCAATAGTGACGCCAACACTTTTAGCAACAACTAAAACTGAGCCACGTAAGGTCATAGGAACAGTAAGCGCGGCAGAGTTCATCGTTGCCCTAGCTGCAAGTGTCGGTTTTATTGCAAATCTTTCTCGTATTGATGTTGACTGGAGTGTTGTAGGTGGGCTTGCGCTCGGTGGAACCCTAATAGCTCCATTGGCTGCTCGTTTAGTTGGTAAATTACCTAAGAAACCACTAGCAATTTGTGTCTCAATAGCAATTATTCTTTTTAATGGAATTCGTGTAATAAACGGTTGATCAGAGGGTTTCAATAGTACTTTATAAAATTAATTCCTTCATCGCTCAATTCTTTTAGTATTTCTGAGTATCTAGCGTTGAATTGATGTGGTGACGGTAACGCAAATTGCCAAGTTCCACTATGCATATTCTCAACATTTACTGTGGAATTAAAAAAATCTCTCATTTTGATTGATTCTGGTAAATCCAAAAAATTTGACAGTCTTGTATAAGTCTCATCACGCTTTTGCTCAACAAGTTCCTCAATTCGGATTTCAATCCAAGAATCTCTGTCAATTTTTTCTAATGCACTTACCCCACTTAGTAACCTTTTTTTCCAGAACTCAAGACACTCCACTGGGTTATTCGGTCCCCAAGGTTGTTTAGAAATTGAGAATGCAACGTCTCTACCATCTCGAGTCATATTAATAAACTTCGAAGTAGGGAGAAGTTGTTTGATGTATTGAGAATTTGTGATATTTGCTGGTGTCGAATCTCCAAAGTATCGGATTCCAGGTTTACTTATTTGTGAATTCGCTATGTCAAAAAATAGCTGAGAAGATGCTTTTTCTAACTCGCTCTTTGGGGACTTGTTGAATTCTTCAAGGATTCTTTCAAGTTCATTTTTAGCAATACTTTGCACTAAGCCACGGGGCTTCCCATTTTTTCCTTCTGTTGACCACCAATAATCCTGCATCCTCGAAAGAAATAAACCTCTTTTACCGCTCTTGGTAACCCGTAATGTCATTAAGGCGGAGCGGGTGAGAATGTGTCTGATTGATAACTCAAAAGGGTACGGTCTTACATAATTTAGATCCAAGAGACCAAGCCTGTCAGTAAGAAATCTAATCTCCCGAGGCAGGCTCGCCTTAAATGACTCATGCTTATCCAGTAAATTGATGATGATTGTCGTTCCAGACCGACCACTTCCACCTGAAAAAATAGGCGTCAAATTCATGTCTTGAGGCTAATGGTGGCCGTGAGTTATCTGCCAGCACCACAGACGTTTTTTGCTGAGAGTTTCCTGTCAGTTTACAAGAGTTTCAAGGATATTCTGAGCGAGTGGGAATTGAGAATCAAAGTCGTACGCCGATAATGATTTTTGTCGGCGGAACAGGTCGAAGTGGAACAACTATTATCGCTGACTTACTCGACAATCACCCTGCTATCCGGGCTAGCCTTCCTATTGAATTGAAATTTACAACGAACGCTGGTGGACTTCTAGATCTTACCTTTGGTTCTCAGTTCGCGCCGCCTAAAGAAAATAATCCTATCCCCTTTTATAACTTGCGGACCAGACGTGATCGCAAAATTCGTGAGAGAGAAAAGGTTGGAAATGCTCTAATTGCCTTAGAGGCGAAAATCAATTCAACCTGGTGGGATATCGATGCGCCACCTCCACATGGACGTGGATTGCTCTCTGGCATTACCCGTGAAGAATTTGATTCCTCTTTCAGTGAATTTAAAGTAAGCGTTTTCCGAAATAAAGTAAAAGCAGCGAGAAAATTACTCATTCAACTCATCAATCATCAAAGTAATAATAGGGGTGAAAAATTCTGGATTGACACGACACCTATGAATATTCCAAATGCTCACCGCCTCTTTCAGCTTTATCCGACCGCTCTTTTCATTAATATGGTCCGTGATCCGAGAGATACAATCGCTTCATTGCTAACTAAGGACTGGGGACCTACCACTGCCCTAGAAGGAATTGAGTGGTTTGAAAAGCGAATAAGAGCCGGTCATTCTTCGCTATCACGAGTACCTAAAGATCAACAACTTACAATTTCAATCGAAGAGCTCGTGTCCCAAAAATCGACTGAGACTTATAATTCGCTTCTGACTTTTCTTAAGATTGAAGATTCTCCACAGATGGCGGATTTTTTGCACGAACGGATGCAACCATCCGCTGCAAGAATGGGTCGCTGGCGAGAAGAAATTAAGGATCCTGAATTTATCCCTGCCTATAACGAAATGGTTGCGCGGCTTCGTAGAGATAGTATTGGTTTCTATTCGGATCTGAACTAATAAATAATAGAGAGTTAATTGCACTGATGGAAAATATCCTCGAAAAGGCCGCGGTAAAAAGATTCATTGAGGCTCGAAACTCATTAGGAGTTAGCGGCGAAGTCCATATTTTGTCTGAGAGCGCTCGTACTGCAACTGAAGCAGCAGCCAGCCTGAATGTTGAAGTTGGTCAAATTGCATCATCACTTATTTTTAAATTACCCAATGGCTCGCCTCTTTTAATCATTACTTCAGGCCGTCATCGTGTGGATACTGAACTTGTCGCATTAAAGCTTGGCATAGATTCTTTAGGCCGCGTTGATGCTGATTTTGTGAAAGCTTCTTCAGGTTATTCAATAGGAGGAGTCGCTCCCATTGGCTGGGTTTCACCCGTAGTGACCCTGATAGATGAAGCGCTCAATGACTATCAAATTATTTGGGCAGCGGCTGGCCATCCCCATGCCGTTTATCCAACAACTTTTGAAGAGTTGGTTCGTGTCACTGGTGCCAAATCAATGATTGTTGGAGAATAACTTAATGAAGTCTCGAGTATTTGAATGGCTTGGTGTTTTAACAGCAATCATCTATTCGCTGTTAGTTGCAGCAAATGTTGGTGCAGAGTTCGTTGGCTTTTTTCTCCTCTTGACTTCTTCGATATTGATTGGAATCTGGGCTTATCTAGGAAAACATAGAGGAATTCTCTTTCTGCAGTTCTTCTATGCAACGGCTGGATTAATTGGAATGGTGCGCTGGCACTAAGTGATAGTTGCATATTTTTGGACAATTAAAAAAAGGGCATTACCTTTTGCTTTAGTAGCAATGGCTTTGGAAAGATTTTCTCTCAAGAGTTCTAAGAATGTTGGTTTTTTCAAATCTCTAGGAACTGGCAAAGGCGAAACTTTTACGCCACAAGATGCAGATCCACTGCGATGGGGATTAATCGCACAAGTCAACGATGTAGAAGATTTCGATCGATGCTTTGTAGTCAAACAGTGGCGCAAGAACTCCATTAGCGAATTTCGTGCAGTTCTAGAACCCATTTCATCTCATGGAAAGTGGTCAAAACAAGAGCCCTTCACGCCTTCAGTAAAGAAATGGGATGGTCAGGTAGTCGCTATAACGAGGGCACGAATTAAATTCATTCAAAACTTTAGATTTTGGCGCGCAGTACCACCAGTAACCTCTTCGCTTCATGATTCTTCGGGTCTCATAGCAGCTATAGGAATCGGAGAAGCGCCTATAGGTCTTCAGGGCACATTCTCAATTTGGGAGTCCTCGGGCGCTCTTACTGATTTTGCATATCGGGGTGAAGCTCATAATGCTGCAATTGCAGCGACAAAAAAGTACTCGTGGTACTCCGAAGAGCTGTTTTCACGCTTTGCGCTTATAAATGTACGTGGCTCAATTAATACCAAAGGCTAGTTATAGGGCAGAATTACAACCATGTCGATTCGCCACTACACACCTAAACGCAATCGCCATAGAAGCATCTCACGGCGCATGAACACAATGCTGGTGGTTGTTCTCTCAATAGCTATCGGACTGCAAATTATTTATCCTCTGGTAGATGGCGAAGCACTTCGCCTCATTACTATCTCAGTTGTTTACTGGGGTGCAGGCGCAATGCTGTTACATGCATTACTTGCATTTGGCGGTCGATATGCGCTTACATATTTAGCTTTCACTTTCTTTTTCGCACTTATTGTCGAGCATATAGGTGTCCTCACTTCGTGGCCATTTGGTGAATATAGTTATTCGACAGACTTGGGTTTTTATGTTTTTGCAGTTCCGTTAGTTGTCCCCTTTGCTTGGATTATGATGGCGCATCCAATACTTATTGCATCAAGGAGAATTGCTGGTAACTGGATTTTTCTCTATGGTGGAGTTGCACTTGCTGCCTGGGATTTATTTCTTGACCCACTCATGGTCTCTTCAGGTCGCTGGACCTGGGTAGTTAAAGGCGCGCATGTTCCTTTCCAACCAGAAATTCCACTCTCGAATACTTTTGGTTGGTTACTGGCCGGGATGGGATTAATAGGTAGCTTGCATCTGATTCTCCCCCGGGATTTACGAAAAATTGGTGCTTCTCATACTGCGGTAGATGTATATCTTGGCTGGATACTATTTTCAGGAATCATTGGCAATCTCTTCTTCTTTAGTAGGCCAGGAATTGCATTCTTCGCAGGCAGTATTTTTGGAGTAATTCTTGCGCCATATTTCTTCACTCGTTGGCTTGGCCGTCCATAGATTTCATGGAATTAATCCTTGTATTGCCGACATTTCTTGTAATCATCACTTTCATAAACTTCTTCACCATCCGTAACCCTTCAGAAACTGCAGAGATTGCCGAGTCCGTTAGTGTTTTAGTGCCACTTCGCAATGAGTCAAATAATGTCATTGCGCTTGTGGATTCCCTCAAGAATCAGCGATTACTCAAGAATGTTGAATTTATTTTTTTGGACGATAACTCTGAAGATCTGACTTACCAATTTCTCGAGGACGCAGTATCCGGGTTGAAGAATTTTCACATCATTAAAGGTTCGTTACTCCCCCCAGGCTGGATTGGTAAGAGTTGGGCACTTCACCAATCATTAGAGGTAGCAAGAGGTGAAATAATAATTTCAGTCGATGCTGATGTTCGATTAAAGCCTGATGCAATAAGCAAATCCATCTCTTTAATGAACTCCACTGGCCTTGATTTCATGTCACCATACCCGCGCCAGTTGGCATTTACTGTTGGTGAGAAATTAATTCAGCCGTTACTTCAGTGGTCCTGGATGTCTACGGTTTTGCTAAGAATTGCTGAACGAACATCGTTTTCTTCTATGGCTGTAGCAAATGGTCAATTCTTTATCGCAAGAAGGTCGGCTCTAGATGTTGCCGGTGGGTATGAATCTGTAAAGAGTGCAGTTCTAGATGATGTGTTTCTAGCCCGCAGATTAGTTGCCTCTGGTGCTCGTGGAGTTGTAGTAAATGGTGCAGATATTGCTGAGTGTCGAATGTACGCTTCTTGGAATGAGATAGAAGCTGGTTATGGAAAGTCACTTCGCTTTGCTTTTGGATCAACATTGGGTGCTATTTCAGTTGCTGTATTTCTCTTTTTGACTGGCATTGCGCCTCTAATTTTTATCATGACTAACGCAAGAATCGGGTTGTTGGCGTATCTACTGATCGTGCTATCGCGCCTGATGAGTGCCTTTAAATCTAAAGGTCGTCTTAGTTACTCATTTCTACACCCTGCATCAAGTGCCCTATTGATTTATCTCATCGCCTATTCTTTTCTCATGCGACGAGAGATTCAATGGAAAGGCCGCACATTGTGAAAATTGTTGTAATCGGTGCAGGAATGGGCGGAATGACTGCGGCTGCGCGGTTAGCACGCTCTGGACACTCAGTAACTGTTTATGAGGCATCAGATACGTATGGCGGGAAATTACGAACTGAGTGGATTGGAAAATTTGCATTTGATACTGGCCCATCATTATTAACGCTGCCAGCTGTCTATAAAGATTTCTTTATCCGAACTGGAAAACCTCTTGGCTTACTCTGCGAAATAACACCAGTTAATCCATCCTTTGACTATAGGTTTACAGATGGTACAAGTGTAAAATTTGCCAACTCGTCTAGACACCATACTCTGAACGCAATCAGAGAGTCTTATGGTGATGAAGTCTCAGGGTATTGGGAAAATATGATGAAGCGGGCAACCAGAATGTGGGATGTTTCGCGCGAACCTTTTATCGAATCTGAACTTCGTTCACCACTTTCTCTATTGAAGCGAAGGAGTCTTGTTAGGGACATCCTCACAATTGCACCATGGAAATCGCTGCGTACCTTTGCTAACGAACAATTGCCTGATCAACACCTCCGGTTCATTCTTGATCGCTATGCAACATATAGTGGATCAGATCCGCGCAGAGCACCTGCAGTACTTGCAACCATCGCATACGTTGAGGAGGCTTTTGGTGCTTGGCATATAAAAGGCGGACTGGGGACTCTTGCACAGCTAGTGCAACAAAGATGCGTTGATGTTGGAGTGAATTTCCACTTCAACTCAAGAGTTAAACAAATTATTATCAAAAAAGGGGTAGCAGAAGGAGTTGTTCTGGCTGATGGATCAGAAATCACTGCTGACCGTATTGTTGCAAATGCTGATGCCGAACTGATCTATAACCAATTGATTTTGGGTGAAAATAGAAAACTACGTAAAGTTCGCAAAAATCTAAAAGCCGCAGACACATCTATTGCAGGCTTCACATTACTATTAGGTCTTCGTAAAAATGAAAGCCCAAAATTAAGTCACCATACAATTCTATTTCCAGAAGACTATGACGCTGAATTTAACTCAATTTTTAATGATAAAAAGCCAGTAGAAAAACCAACGATTTACATCTGTTCTCCAGATGATGACGCGATGGTGAAAAGCCCAGATCTCGAAAGCTGGAGTGTCCTGGTTAATGCTCCATTCCACGGAGTTAATGGTTTCGACTGGAGTGATGAGAAATTTGCTAGAGATTACGCTCAAAAGATTATAGATCAAATTGAAGCTCGAGGAATATCCGTAAGAGATCGATTGGAGACTCTGTCAATTAGAACGCCAGCGGATTTAGAGCTATCGGCAAATGCTCCTGGTGGCTCCATTTATGGGACTTCGAGCAATGGAGCGAAAGCAGCTTTTATGCGCGCAAAGAACCGCTCTCCGATTAAGAACCTCTACTGTGTTGGTGGTTCAGCTCATCCTGGTGGTGGACTTCCGCTTGTTGGAATGAGCGGTGAGATTGTGGCTAATGCAATTGGGAGTGCGCGAAACGAGCAACCAAAATAAAACTTATGATTTGAATTGCCAAGAACCCAATAGCAACGAACTCAATTCCTGGAATACCTAGCTGATACATCACCAGCGTTATAAAAAGGAAGCTTGCACGTACTGGCCGCTCGGCCGGGGTAACAATGCCAATTTCTGAAACTTTTAACGAACTTAACTTGGCTCGTGCATACTCCTGAAATGCCGCAACACTCCAAAGAGATATTGCTAGCCAAGCAGGAATTCCAATTACATAAAGTGCATACAGCCAAAAAGCTTCACTGACTCGGTCAACCACTGAATCAAGAGTTGCACCCCAAGCACTGTCACGCTTTTGGAAGATTGCAACACTGCCATCGATGCCATCACAAAAAAGAGAAAATACAAGAAAGACTAGAGCCCACCATGAAGTTGCCGTGAATGCCGTTATTACAGCACTTATAAGCCCAAGAATCGTCAAAGCATTTGGAGAAATCCTCAACAAGGTAGCAATCAATCCACAGCGATATGAAATCTTTAGCCACCAAGCAACCACCCCGCTTACGGGTGCATCGCTATGCAAGCTACTCCACTTTGCATAGAACTCTTCTTTAGTAAGCATCGTTAACGTTTCCATTAATCTCTTTGGAGGTTGTTGCGCTGCTCATAGTATAGAAGCCTTGAAAGCGCCATAAGTCACATACAGACAAGCTGGAGGTACGGGGCTGTTTTTCGCCAAACTTGTGCTGGGCTTTCCGAAGTGCGAACTACCTCTATCTACGGGTACCGTTATGGAGTGAGTTTAGAGGCGAAGGCAGCACTGCAAGAGATTCGTGATGCAGTGGAGATTGAGCTGGCTGGTTTCCTCACTGAGCAGTCCGATTATCTAAAAACTATTTCAAGTGATTTAACTCCAGTCGCTCAAGCATTATCTTCATTTCTGCTAGATAGCGGAAAACGACTACGCCCACTTTTTGCTTACGCCGGATGTTTAAGCGCTGGCTGTAATCCACAAACTCCAACAATAAAAGCAATGGCTAGTTTGGAACTACTACAAGCGTGCGCACTGATCCATGATGATTTAATGGACGGGTCAGATACTCGACGAGGTAAGCCATCAATACATCGACACTTTGAATCAATGCATGTGCAAGATGAGCTTGAGGGTTTTGCACCAGCTTACGGCTTAGCTGCCGCCGTGCTATTGGGAGATTTAGCTTTAGTGTGGTCAAACCAAATGCTCAATGCGGCAGAACTTACATTTAAACAGTTTCAAGACGTGATGCCTATCCATGATGAAATGCGCGTTGAATTGATGGCCGGACAATTCTTAGACATTCATGAACAAACTCAGAAAACTACTGACTTGCCTCGCTCTCAAAAAATCGCACGGTACAAATCAGGGAAATACACAATTGAACGACCTCTTCACATTGGTGCAGCACTCTCAGGCAAGCAGTCCCCCGAACTTCTTAAAGCACTCTCTGACTATGGACTTCCCCTTGGTGAAGCATTTCAATATCGTGATGATTTAATGGGTGTATTTGGCGAACCTAGTGTCACTGGCAAGCCTGCTGGTGATGATTTACGTGAAGGAAAACGTACAGTTCTTATTGCCCTAACCGATGCGGCATGTACCGAATCAATGCGAGAAGAAAGTAAGAAGTATTTTGGTGCACCAGATTTGGATTCACAGGGAATCTCAATCTTGCAGGAAATAATTATTACTTCAGGAGCGAAAGAAAAACTTGAGTTGATGATTGATCAACTTACGGACCAAGCACTTCGAGCAGCCGAGGATGAACTAATTGCGCAAGCAGCTCATCCATTACTTCTTGAATTAGCTAAAATTGCAACTAAGAGGAGCACGTAAATGGTCGCACGAGTAAAAGGCCCAACAGATCATGTTGTCATCGTTGGGGCTGGATTAGCTGGTCTCAGTGCTGCACTTCGTTTAGCTGGAGCTGGTCGTAAAGTAACTGTTATTGAACGCGAGTTAGTACCTGGTGGTCGCAATGGGCTACTAAACAAAGATGGTTACTCTTTTGATACCGGGCCATCGGTTTTAACTATGCCATCGCTGATTCAAGATGCTTTTAGTTGTGTCGGCGAAGATATGAATGATTGGTTGGAACTCAAACCTGTTACTCCTTTGTACCGTGCTTACTATGCCGATGGTTCTCAACTCGACGTGCATGCAAACACACAAGAAATGGAGGCAGAAATTGCCTTAAAAATTAGCCCCAGTGAAGCTGCGGGTTATGCGAGATATGTAGATTTTGTAACGAAGCTATACAAGTACGAGATGAATGATTTTATTGATCGGAACATTGACTCGCCTTTGAACCTACTTACCCCTAATCTTGCGCGCTTGATAGCACTGGGTGGATTTCGACGTTTAGCGCCTAAAGTCAGTCAATTTATGAAAGACCCGCGCCTACAGAAGGTTTACTCATTCCAAGCTATGTATGCGGGTGTAAGTCCTCAGCAAGCTCTTGCAATTTATGCAGTCATTGCATACATGGACTCTGTAAATGGAGTCTTCTTTCCTAAGGGAGGAATGCATGCTGTCCCTCGTGCACTTGCAGCTGCTGCAACCAAACACGGTGTTGAATTCAAATATGGAACCACAGTCTCAAAGGTTGAAGTATCAAACGGTCGAGCAAAAGCTGTACTTACAGAAGATGGACAACGTATTGAATGTGACGCTGTCATTTTGAATCCAGATTTACCGGTGGCATGGCGAGACTTGTTGGGTAAAACTCCACTATCGGTAAAGCGTTTAAACTATTCACCATCGTGCGTCACCATGCTGGTAGGTTCCTCAAAAAAATACGAATTTGCTGCCCACCACAATATCCATTTTGGTGAATCATGGGATGGCGTTTTTGATGAATTAATTAAACAGAAGAAGGTAATGTCTGATCCAAGTGTGCTAGTAACAATTCCTTCTTTAGATGACCCCTCCTTGGCTCCTCCAGGTAAGAATTCGTACTACGTGCTTTTCCCGACGCCAAACCTAGATGCCGACATTGATTGGAAGACTCAAGCGAAGCCTTATCGTGATCACATGGTGGAAACCTTAGAAAAACGTGGTTACACAGGCTTTGGCGATGCTATAGAAACCGAAGTTCTAACAACTCCATTGGATTGGCAAGCCCAGGGAATGGAACGCGGGGCACCATTTGCAAGTGCACATACGTTTTTCCAAACTGGACCTTTTAGACCACGTAATATGGCGGCCGGAATCGAGAACGTGGTCTTTGCGGGTTCTGGTACCCAGCCAGGTGTTGGTGTTCCGATGGTTTTAATCTCAGGACGCTTGGCTGCTGAACGCATAGTTGGTCCGGTTAAATAGATGGATGAGCTCCAAGCATCTTATGCGGAGTGCAAAAGATTAAATGCTCTTCATGGAAAGACCTACTACTTAGCAACTTTATTGCTGCCAAAACCTAAACGGCAATACGTTCACGCCCTCTACGGCTTCGCACGCTATGCCGATGAAATTGTTGATGACTTGGAATCCGAATTAAGCGTTCAAGAAAAAGCTGATGCTCTCGATATTTGGGGCAAAAAAATTCTTATTGATTTAAAGGCTGGGGTGAGCGATGATGCAATTGGCCGCGCGCTCATAGATACAGTGAATAAATTTCAAATTCCCCACGCACATTTTGAGGCATTTTTACATTCTATGACCATGGATCTAACCGTCCAAGAGTATGAAACCTACGATGATTTATTGGAATATGTTTACGGCTCTGCTGCAGTCATCGGCCTTGAAATGGTTCCTGTTCTTGGTTATAGCGATATCGCGGCTTTTGAATCAGCTAAGAAACTTGGAATCGCCTTCCAGTTAGCTAACTTCATCCGCGATGTTGGTGAAGATTTAGAACGGGGTCGGATTTATATTCCCATTCAAGAACTGGCTCAGTTTGGCGTCTCTCGCGAAATGTTGGAAGCACGAGTCTTGACACCTCAAATTATTGAGGCGCTCAAGTTTCAGATAGCTCGCGTTAGGCAACTCCAATCTGAAGCAGCACCAGGAATCGCATTGCTAGATGCTTCAAGTCGTCCCTGCATACAGGCAGCCAGCAATCTGTACTGCGGAATCGTTGATGAAGTTGAAAAAATTGGCTACGACATCTTTAACAAGCGTGCAAAAACTTCGGCTTTAAGGCGTCTGCGTGTTGCTAGTGCTGCTTTTCTGAAGCGCCTAGTCGTATCCAATTAGTTGAGATCCCGAGCACTAAAGCAAAACCGAAAAGCAAGTCCTCAACTGGGGCAGATGCTATTCGTATTCCGATGATTGCATCTGGGTGATACATAACAATATTTCGTGAAGTCAACCACCAATTAGTGACTAACTGAAAAAGCAGAATAATCGCATAGGAAGTCCAGAAAACTCTACGCCTCAATAATCGACTCCTAGTGATATAAAAATCAAAGATGACTGCACATGCAACTGCGATGATTGCAATTTGCGTATATGTCATAGTTAAATCTGCCAATGTTTCTTGACGGTTCGTACCGCTTCAATAGTCATGATCGCCGCAAATGGAACAACAATGAAAAACAAGTACTCCTCAACCGGAATACAAAATGGGCCATAAATTCCAAGAATCTGTTGATCATCAAAGCGCCAGTGTCCACTGCGTATTGCATAGGCATCCCAAGCAATGAAGAGGAGAGCTATAGGCGCAATTGCCTTAAAAGCCCGCTTAAATCTTCTTAAAACTCCCACCTTCAAAAAAATCTCAAGCCAAAATGAGCCAACGACAGTGAAGATAATCATCGCTAAATACCCAAACTTCAACACAGGTTAACGCTACTCTATGACGCACGGGAGCCGCCAAAGGCTGAGAGGGTCTGAGATTCAGACCGACCGTTTGACCAATCCGGTAATGCGGATTTGGAAAGGAATTATGTATGTCAACTATTCTTTTTAGTGCTTGGGGCTATGACGTTTCAATCCTTGAGCTCTTGTCAGCAGTGGTTTCATTTGTAGGTGTGTTGCTTGGTACAACCGGACAGCGCATCACATGGCCTTGGTGGGCAGCAAGTAGCTTTTTGTACATGATCTTTTTTTATCAGGCTGACTTATTTGCTAGTGCCGCACTTCAAATAATTTTTATTTTAGCCGCCTACTGGGGTTGGCGCGATTGGGCGCCAACTGGTGCTAAACCTGGAGCACTTTCTGCGCGCAATAGAGCGTTATGGGCAGTTGCAACGATTGTTTCAGTTTCTCTACTTACCCCAGTACTAGCCCGCATCGGTGCAGCAGCAACATGGTCAGATGCATTTTTACTGGTAGCAAGTCTGGTTGCTCAGATTCTGATGGTCTATGAAAAAACTGAGTCATGGGTTGTTTGGCTTATCGTAGATGCAGCAGGAACGGTGCAATATGCGGTACTTGGTTATTGGTTTACGGCGGTGTTGTATTTTGCTTTCACGTTAATTGCGATTCTCGGATGGAAGCGCTGGAATGACACTTATAGCCATTGATGGTCCTGCCGGTGCTGGCAAAACTACTTTAGCTGCGAAGTTACAGATAGATCTTTCTAAGGAGAAGTCTCTCCATGTCATCCACATGGATGATCTTTATGCTGGATGGACAAATCCACTGAGTCAAGATTTAACCGTAACTCTTGCCAAGATAGTTGAGGCCTTTTCTGCTCGCCTTCAACACACGGTTCCAATTTATAACTGGGCGAACAACTCTTTTGACTCTTCACGCACATACGAACCCACGGATATCCTTATTATTGAAGGTGTTGGTTCCGGTCAAAAAGTAGTCAGAGACGCAGGTGCAACGCTGTATTGGCTTGACGTGGAACCTGAAATCGGCTTAGCCCGTGTTCTGAATAGAGATGGCTTTGAAATAGAAGCTCAGATGCGGCGGTGGCAGATAGATCAGGAGAAACACTTTAAGGGTGACGCAACTCGCACCTTTGCTGATTATCTTCTGACTTCATAGCCGTGTTGGGCGCGCCCCGACCCTGACTTTGAGGTTGAATCCATAAAATTCACGCTATGTCAGACTTATCTGGAGAACTCATTGATGATCGCTATCAATTAATTCGACAGGTGGCTACAGGCGGTATGGCATCCGTTTACGAGGCTCTCGATACCCGCTTAGATCGCAAAGTTGCTGTAAAGATTATGCACCCTCATCTAGCTCAGGATGAGGCATATGTGAACCGCTTCATCCGAGAAGCTAAAGCTGCAGCCGCCTTATCGCATCCCAATATCGTCGCGGTCCAAGATCAAGGATGGAATCAACATGGAACTCCTGCAGTTTTTCTTGTCATGGAGTTAATTGATGGAAGCACTCTGCGCGAATATTTAAATGAACGTGGGCGTTTTGCCACTAAAGATGCAATTAATTATTTGACTCCCATTTTAAGTGCACTTGCTGCCGCTCATGCAATTGGAATAGTGCATCGTGATATTAAGCCTGAAAATATCCTAATATCGCGTGAGGGCCGAGTAAAAATCGCAGACTTTGGTCTAGCTCGTGGAGAAATTATTGGATCAACCATGACTGCTGAATCGAGCATCATCCTTGGTTCAGTCTCTTATCTATCTCCTGAACAAGTACAACGGGGTGTAGCCGACTCACGAAGTGATGTGTATGCCGTCGGAATTATTGCTTTTGAATTATTGACAGGTGAGAAACCTTTCATAGGACAAACTCCCATTCAAATCGCCTATATGCACGTCAACCAAGATATTCCCCGCCTGCGCTCTGTCCGTAAAGAGATTCCCGAAGCTCTCGATGAACTAATCAGTCAGGCAACCAATCGGAACCCTGATTTACGTCCCCGAGATGCCGCTGCTTTCCTTGCTGCGCTGGAAGCTATTTCTTCTAGCTTAGATCCAAAACAGAATCAACTTAAATTAAATTTGGATCTGCCAGTTGAACCAATTCGTGAAAAACCTCGAGCAAAAATTGAGCCCGAAGTCATTGCTGAACCAACTAATGAAATTCTCGAAAATACTAAAGAGGTTCGTCGAGTAACTGAAAAGAAGCGTCGGACTAGCAAGCGGGTGCGCCGCAATCGTAAAGTTGCGGTTTTTTTAGCTATCGCGCTAGGAGTTGGAGGTTGGTACGCGCTTGTAGGACCTGGGTCTCGCATCGTTGTCCCATCGACAGTTGGAGGAAGCTACAAAGAAGCACTTGCAGAACTCACGCCACTTGGTATCACCAATATTGTTGTCGAAAAACGTTTTGATGAAGACGTTCCATTAAATACAATCATTGAATCTTCACCTCCTGGTGGTGGACGTATTGATCCAGCAGGAACTGTCACATTAGTTATTTCAAAAGGTATCGAGCGTTACATTTTTCCAACTCTTACCGGTTTAACGCCTGAAGCCGCAGCAAAAACAATTACAAAATTTCCCTTGAACTTGGGTACAACTACTCAAATATATAGCGGTGTCATTCCTAAAGGGTTTGTAATTACATCCGAACCAAAATCTGGAGTAAAAGTAAAACGCGATACAACCGTCAATCTTGTTGTGAGTAAGGGCCCTGAAACGATTCCGCTTGCTTCCTACATAGGAAAAAGTGGCGAGCAAGCCCTCAATGAATTAACTGATGCTGGTTTTGAAGTTGTAAGTACTTACAAATTTAATGAAAGTATCTTGGCTGGAGCCGTTGTGTCCCAAATGCCACTTGGAGATATCGATGCACCAAAGAATTCAATAGTTACCCTAATTATCTCTAAGGGATCTCAATATGTATTTATACCTAACGTATTTTCACTCGATGAAGCAAGTGCCATCAAGGCACTGAAAGATTTAGACCTAAAGGTAAGTGTCAAAAAATTAGGAGTCAAAAAGCTGAAGAAAACAACAAATATCTCACCAAAAGTTGGCAGCAAAGTTAAACGTGGCAGCACCGTCACAATTACCGTAGGGTAAGCCGATGCCTAAGCCCCTTTCAAGAATCGGTGCACATACTCCCACCACTGGGGGTATGGCTAAACGCTCGATTGAATATGCACAAGTAACTGGAGCAGAAGTTATTCAAGTTTTTGCTTCCAGTCCACGAATGTGGGCGATGCCGCCGGCAAAACTGGATTTAGATGAAGCGTTCAAAATTAAAGCATCAGAATTAGACATTCATACATATGTGCATGCGCCATTCCTCATTAACTTAGGTTCTCCCACTGAAGCCACCTATCTCAATTCACTTGCATCAACCAAATATTCACTTCAAAGAGCAACCGATATAAATGCGCTAGGAGTGGTTATCCATACGGGTTCAGCGGTTGATGTTAACTTCGTTGATCAGGCATGGAAGCAGATCCATGAAGGCATGATGCCAATTTTGAATGCTCTCGATGAGGATTCACCATTTTTGCTGCTTGAACCAACAGCTGGTCAAGGCCAATCTCTTGTCAAAAAACTTGACGATTTAGAAAACTATTTGAAGGCACTCGAATACCATCCAAAAGTTGGTATCTGTCTTGATACCTGCCACGTATTCGCCGCCGGCCATGACATTGCTGCTAAAGGTGGTATGGCAAAGACTTTGGATCTTCTTGTCGAAATTGCCGGAGCAGAACGCTTTAAATTGATTCATGCAAATGACTCTATGGATGTTTGCGGCGCACTCAAAGACCGTCATCAAAATATTGGTGATGGGCACATCGGAGTGAAGCCATTTGCAGAACTCCTTGCTCACCCAGCAGCTGCAGGGGTGCCTTTAGTGTTGGAGACTCCAGGATTAGAAGAAAAGCACACAATTGAAGTGGCTCTACTCAAGGGACTTCGCGACAAACAATGACAAATGAGCGTCACCTTTTAAGAATGAAGTTTGCCCCATGGGCACTGCTTTCAGTTGCAATGGCCTGGGGTTGGGCATTTGTCATTATGAAAGATGCGATCCAGCGACAAAGCGTGAACAACTTTCTCTTTACACGCTTCACTGTGGCAGCAGTTGTAATGATTCTCATTCGCCCCAAGGTTTTAAGGCTGTTAACCCGAGATTTAGTTATGCGTGCTGCCACTGCTGGAATCTTTCTCGGCTTTGGATACATTTTTCAGACTCTTGGCTTGGCGAGAACCGGCGCTGCAATCACTGGATTTGTTACAGGTTTATATGTGGTTCTGACTCCACTATTTGCTTGGCTAATTTTAAAGGAGAGAGTAAATAGATTTACTTGGTTATGTATTGCCATGGCGACAATTGGGCTCGGTCTGCTATCCATTCAAGGCTTCTCAGTTGGCTTTGGAGAGTTTTTAGTATTTATCAGTGCAGTTTTCTATGGGCTCCATATCATTGCGTTGAGCCAATGGAGTTCAGGTAGAGATGCCTACGCGATGACCGTGGTCCAGCTTATGATGTGTGCAGTCTTAGCCGGTTTGGCATCTATTCCACAAGGCTATTCACCTCCACCCGATGCAGGAGTTTGGGGAGTCGTCCTTTTCACGGCAGTCTTTGCAACAGCGATAGCTTTCATAATTCAAACGTGGGCGCAAGCTCATATGAGTTCAACTAAGGTTGCCGTGATTCTAACGATGGAAGTGTTATTTGCTGCGATTTTCGCCGTCATATTTGGTGGTGAACGTTTAACGATTCAACATACTATTGGAGGAGTACTCATTTTAACTTCCATGTATTTAATAGTCATGAAAGATGTAGAATCGCGCAATGGCAATTGATCTTCGCTCAGATACAGTAACCAAACCAAGCCCAGGCATGCGAGATGCCATTTCTCATGCACCGGTAGGTGATGACGTTTATGGTGATGATCCAACCGTAAATTCTCTAGAAGAGCGCGTTGCGCAAATGTTTGGCAAAGAGGCAGGCGTTTTTACTCCAACTGGTTCTTTAGCTAATCAATTAGCTATTCGAATTTTGGTGGCACCTGGCGAAGAGTTGATTGCTGAGACAAATTCACATATTGTCCGAGCCGAATTAGGTGCGGCTGCAGTCTTTAGTGGAATAACAACCCGCACATGGCCCGCACTCAATGGATTATTAAGGGCCGAAGATGCCCTGGCAATAGCCCGGCCAGACTCAGGTCCATATTTAGTATCAACAACTGCAATTGCCGTTGAAAACACCCATAACTTTGGTGGTGGAACTGTTCAACCCTTAAGTGAAATTGCCGCGCTTCGCGAAGGCGCAGACGCATTAGGACTAGCACTTCATTTGGATGGCGCTCGAATTTGGAACGCGCACGTCGCAAGCGGGGTTTCATTTGTTGACTATGGAAAGCACTTCGACACTATAAGCGTATGTTTGTCTAAAGGTCTCGGTGCACCAGTCGGTTCAATTATGCTTTCAACGAAAGATCGCATCAGTAAAGCTCGCATCTGGCGAAAGCGCTATGGCGCTGGAATGCGTCAAGTAGGTTTACTAGCTGCTGCAGGACACTACGCACTTGATAACAATATCGAGCGCCTTGCCGAAGATCATCGCCGCGCAAAAGAACTGGCCTTCGCTATCGCAGCAATCAATTCGACCCTCATAGATCCTTCGGGCGTAACAACCAATATCGTTGGTCTCGATCTCGCAAATATTTCATTAACTGCAGCCGAGCTAGCACAACGCTGCAGAGAAGCTGGTTTATGGATAAGTGCACTAGGTCCTAAATACGCCCGATTAGTAACTCACATGGATTTTGATGACGCAGCGCTCAGTCAAGCAATCGAGATATTAAAAATAACCCTCGTGACGCAGTAACCAGTCTTTCTTTTCTACTCCATAAGCATAATTTCCAAGCGCTCCCCCGGTCTTTACGATTCGGTGGCATGGAACTACCAACATTATTGCGTTATTTGCACAAGCACTTCCAGCCGCACGAACTGCTGCAGCTGAACCCGAATTTTGCGCCAGATCTGCGTACGAAATAACTTTCCCTGCACTGACTTTGCGCATAGATTTCCAAGCTGCCTGTGAAAATGCTGCACCCGGCTGGCGAACTTTTATTGCATTTATAGCAGATAGGTCTCCATTAAAATAATCTGAAATTAAATCAGAAATCACTGGAATTGATTTAACTACTTTTAAATCTTGATTCACATTGAATGCCGAAATAGTAGATAAGTTAGCACCAATAAGAATTTGATCATCTGCCAATAGATTAAGCGTCCCTATTGGGGTTTTCATCGATGCTACAAGAAGAGGCACAAGGAATAAATTAGCGGTCGCGCAACATTTCAGCAACCAGAAATGCGAGTTCGAGTGATTGAGCATGATTAAGTCGCGGATCACATGCACTCTCATAGCGCGTGGCTAAATCTTCATGAGAAATTTTCTCTCCACCGCCAACGCACTCGGTTACATCATCCCCGGTGAGCTCGATATGGATTCCCCCTGGATGTGTTCCTAATGCTTTATGCACTTCAAAGAAGCCCTTCACTTCATCCAGTACATCATCAAAGCTTCGAGTCTTATATCCAGACGGTGCTTCATACGTATTCCCATGCATTGGATCGCAGACCCACAAAGGTGTTGCGCCAGATTTAGTAATCCCGTCAACAAGTTCTGGTAGAACTTCGCGGATTTTGCCAGCACCCATTCGGGTAATGAAAGTAATGCGGCCAGGTTCGCGATCTGGATCTAATTTATCGATTAGCGCTAATGCATCAGCAACCGTTGATTTTGGTCCAAGTTTTATCCCAATTGGGTTGCGCACCTTAGATGCAAAATCAACGTGTGCACCGTCTAGCTGACGAGTGCGTTCGCCAATCCAAATAAAGTGTCCAGAAACGTCGTATGGATTGCCAGTTCGTGAATCTATACGGGTGAGCGCCTTTTCATACTCTAAAATCAATGCCTCGTGGCTAGAGAAGAAATCAACTGACTTGAAAGACTCTGGATCTACGCCAGCGGACTTCATAAACGCTAACGCACGTCCAATTTCATTTGCCATCTGCTCATAGCGTTCACCAACTGATGAATCACGGATAAATCCTTTGTTCCATTCATGCACTTGCCGCAAATCTGCAAATCCACCCTGAGTAAAGGCACGAACTAAATTCAAAGTTGCAGCAGATGTGTTGTATACGCGCACTAATCGATGAGGATCGGGTGTCCTTGCACTTTCAGTGAACTCAAGATCATTGACCGCATCTCCGCGATAAGCCGGAAGAGTTACATCTCCGCGAACTTCAACATCATTTGAACGTGGCTTAGCAAACTGACCGGCCATTCTTCCAACTTTAATGACAGGCAAACTGGAGTGATACTGCAAGACCGCTGCCATCTGCAAGATAGTTTTAATGCGATTGCGAATTGAATCGGCAGTTGCTGCTGCAAAAGTTTCAGCGCAATCTCCGCCTTGAAGCCAAAATGCATCGCCTTTGGCAGCCACAGCAATGCGCGCTTTCAAGTCATCACACTCTCCAGCAAAGACCAATGGCGGAAATGATTTCAATTCTGCAACGGCAGCTTTAATTGCTGGACCCTCTGGACCACCTGGCCAGTTCGGCTGTTGGGCTGCAACTAAGCCAGGTGTAAAGAGATTCTCAAGTGATGAGTTCATAGGGGTAAGAGTAGAGAGTTGCTTGGTCAGCGCGCGATGCCATTAACCAAAGAAAATCTCGGCCTCCTTATAGCGCTCGATTGGTACCAACTTAAGCTTTTCAGTAGCCGATGCAAGCGGCACGCGGACAATATCGGTTCCATGAAGCGCAACCATCTTGCCCCAGTCGCCCTCATGAGCCGCGGTGATTGCTTGAAGCCCAAAGCGTGTTGCAAGAACTCGATCAAAGGCCGTAGGTGTTCCACCGCGTTGTATGTGACCTAGAACGGATGTGCGTGCTTCCTTGCCAGTCTTGGCTTCAATCTCTTGTGCAAGCCAATCACCAATTCCTGCGAGCTTGACGTGTCCAAAGGAATCAAGGCTTTGATCTTTAACTGCCATGTCACCATCTTGTGGGATAGCGCCCTCGGCAACAACGATAATTGGCGCATAGTGTGATTTGAAACGAGATTCAACCCATTCACAGACTTTATCTACAGAAAACTTTTGTTCAGGAATCAAGATACATGTTGCACCTCCGGCTAGACCGGCATGGAGTGCAATCCAACCTGCATGGCGACCCATTACCTCAACGATTAAAGCACGGTGGTGAGACTCGGCAGTTGTGTGCAAACGATCAATGGCTTCAACGGCAATGTTAACCGCGGTATCAAAACCAAATGTGTAATCGGTATTATCTAAATCATTATCAATTGTTTTTGGAACTCCAATGACATTAACACCAAGTGAATCAAGTTTTGTTGCAACGCCTAAAGTGTCTTCTCCGCCAATTGCAATCAGCGCATCAATTCCAGCTTTAGCTAAATTATCTTTAATCTTTTCGACACCATTTTCAATTTTAAACGGGTTGGTGCGCGAGGAACCAAGGATTGTTCCTCCACGTGGCAATATGCCTCTCGTTGTTTCAAGAGTAAGGGGCATTGTTATGCCCTCGAGTGGGCCTTTCCAGCCGTCGCGAAATCCGACGAACTCATGTCCGTACTCTTTTACACCTTTACGGACCACTGCACGGATTACAGCATTTAATCCTGGGCAATCTCCACCACCAGTAAGCACACCAATACGCATTTTTTACTCCACTACGAAATTTTCATTGATGAAGGGCCAATTTCGCCCTACCTGTGGTCAACGCTGACTGGGACAGTCTAGCCTTGCGCTATGGGAAATCGACAAATCATCGCCGGCGTGGATTCATCTACCCAATCAGTAAAAGTGGTAATTCGTGATGCGCATACAGGCCAATTATTGCGCGAAGGAAGAGCATCTCATCCCGATGGCACAGAAATTGATCCAATTCATTGGCAGAAAGCCCTGGAGTCTGCAATTGAAATGGCTGGTGGTCTTGCCGACGTTGAGGCGATTTCAGTGGCGGGCCAACAACATGGAATGGTCGCACTCGATAATCAAGGTGAGGTGATTCGTCCAGCAATCTTGTGGAATGACACACGCTCAGCCCAAGCAGCGTTGGAATTAAACGCCGAAGCAGGCGGCAATCTTGAGATTTCACGCAAAGTCGGATCTGTCCTAGTTGCTTCTTTTACTGCTTCAAAGTTACGTTGGTTGGCCGATCATGAACCAGAAAATGCTGCACGCATATCTGCAATAGCCCTTCCCCATGACTGGCTCTCTTGGCAATTACAAGGTGGAAAAGATATCGCAAAGATTTTTACAGATAGAAGTGATGCATCCGGAACTGGATACTTTGATCCGACAACATCACATTACCGTGAAGATATTCTGCGCTTAGCTCTTCGCCATGATTTTGAAATTACTCTGCCACGAATTATTGAGCCAGAAAAATTTGGAGGCACAACGCTTGCTGGAGTACCTATCGCTGCCGGTGCTGGTGATAACGCGGCAGCAGCACTTGGAGTGCAGGCACAACCTGGAGATGTCATCGTCTCGCTTGGTACGAGTGGCACTGCTTTTGCTGTTTCAGATACTCCCACCCATGATTCCAGTGGCTCGGTCGCAGGATTTGCCGATGCAACAGGTCGATACTTACCTCTCGTTTGTACTTTAAACGCTGCAAGAATTTTAGATGCCGCAACTAGAATTCTTGGGAAAACACATACCGAAGTTGGCGAGTTAGCGATGTTGTCGCCGGCGGGTGCTAATGGGCTGACGCTATTGCCATATTTTGAAGGTGAACGCACACCTAATCGTCCTGATGCAACTGGTGTCTTTGCTGGCATGAATCTTAAGAACTCCAATCAATCTGATATCGCTCGCGCAATGATTGAAGGAATGCTGTGTGGCTTGGCAGATGCTGTTGATTCACTTGTCGCCTTAGGTGTCGCCGTCAATCGCATTGTATTAATTGGTGGTGCAGCAAAAAATCCCGCTATTCCCACCATTGCTAGTGCAATTTTTGGGCGTCCCATAGTTGTTCCACCAACTAGTGAATATGTTGCCGATGGTGCTGCAAAGCAGGCGGCATGGGCCTTGCTTGGAACAATGCCAGAATGGAATGTTGGTGATACGACTAAAATTGAAACTAAATCAACACCGCATGTCATGGATAAATACAGAACGTTGAGAGATAACACAACTGGGTGGAAAAGCTAAAATTAATTTGTAACTCGGACACCTTTGCCAACAACGATTACGCCACCTGGACTAATCGTAAACCTCTGGCGATCGCGCTCGAGGTCTACACCGATTGAAGCTCCAGGTTCAACAAAAACATTTTTATCAAGGATTGCATTTCTAATTACTGCCTTATTGCCAATATGAACAGAAGGCATAAGTACAGAGCCTTCGATGAGTGCGCCACTACCAACCGCAACATCATAAGAAACAACTGAATTGTGCAAGATGCCACCGGAGATAATCGTTCCTGCGCCAACGATTGAATCATGAGCGGCTCCTCCCTCGCTAAATTTTGCAGGAGGAAGTGAAGGAGGGTTAGTCAAGAGCGGCCAGTCGCGGTTATACAGATTGAAGATGGGATGCACCGATACTAAATCCATATGGGCGTCGTAGTAAGCGTCAATGGAACCAACGTCGCGCCAGTAGCCTTTGTCACGATCTGTTTCACCCGGCACAACGTTGTGCGCAAAATCGTAGACTTTTGCAACGCCATTATTAGTTAAGAATGGAATTATGTTTGCACCTAAGTCATGACGAGATTCAATATCCTCAGCATCAATAATGAGCGCTTCTTCCATCACATCACGCTTAAAAATATAGTTTCCCATCGATACTAAACACAGATCTGGGTGACCTGGCATAGCTGGTGGGTCAGATGGTTTTTCATGGAATGCCTTAATAGTTATTCCATCGTCGGCTAATTCAATGACGCCAAATTCATGTGCTTCAGATCGTGGCATCCGTATAGCTGCAACAGTAACCCCAGCGCCAGATTCAACATGTTGTTCAAACATTTGCCCTGGATCCATACGATAAACGTGGTCAGCTCCAAAAACTAAAACGTGTTTAGGGTTTTCATCGTGAATTAAATTAAAGTTCTGTAAAATTGCATCTGCACTACCGGTATACCAACGCGGTCCTAGCCGCTGTTGCGCTGGTACTGGCGTAATGTAATTTCCCAGTAAAGCCGACATGCGCCATGTGGTTGTTATATGCCTATCAAGTGAATGCGATTTGTATTGCGTAAGAACTGCAATCTTTAACATATTTGCATTTACCAAGTTCGATAAAACAAAATCAATCAATCGATAGGAGCCACCAAATGGAACTGCGGGCTTGGCTCTATCAGCTGTAAGTGGCATTAAGCGCTTTCCTTCACCACCGGCAAGTACTATCCCGAGCGGGAGTTTAAGTTTTGCCATGGGCTAACGATAGCCTGTAGCCCGTGGACCAGGTAGGGGGAAATCAGTGAGCGATTTGAAAATCGGAATAGTCACCAAAGAGTGGCCCCCTGCCATTTATGGCGGTGCTGGTGTGCATGTACTGCAATTAACCCAAGCCCTTCGCACAATCAATGGAGTGAATGTTGATGTTCATTGCTTTGGCGGACCACGAACTGATGCTTTTGGTTACTCAACTCCCGATGGGTTTGCAGATTCAAACCCGGCTGTGCAGGCCTTAGCAACGGATCTTGAAATCGCTTCACATCTGCAGGGTGTCGATGTTGTGCATTCACACACCTGGTATGCAAATATAGCGGGCCACATTGCATCTTTGCAGTACCAAATCCCCCATGTCATTAGCGCACATTCTCTCGAACCACTGCGGCCTTGGAAAGCTGAACAGCTAGGCGGCGGATTCGCCATTTCCTCTTGGGCAGAAAAAACAGCTTTCGAATCTGCAGCCGCAATTATTGCTGTCAGTGACGCAATGCGAGCCGATGTGTTGGCCGCTTACCCCGCAATAAATCCAGCAAAAGTTTTCACCATTCGCAATGGCGTTGATACAGCAAGTTTTACACCTAATCACGATTCAACTATTTCAGCAAAATACGGGGTGACTGGTCGATATGCAATCTTTGTTGGTCGCATTACTCGGCAAAAAGGTTTAGCGCACTTGCTGCGCGCTTGGAAAGATGTCCCAAAGGATTACGGTTTAGTTTTGGCCGCGGGCAGCCCGGATGAAATAGGAATCGGCACTGAAGTTGGCAAACTCATTGAGCAGCTCCAAGAGTCAAGGCCCAACATCTGGTGGATAAAAGACATGCTGCCCCACTCCGAATTGACTGCGATTTTAACTGGTGCAGAACTTTTCATCTGTCCATCTGTTTATGAGCCATTAGGCATTGTCAATCTTGAGGCCATGGCCTGTGAAACTGCGGTACTGGGTTCTCGCGTTGGTGGAATTCCTGAAGTTGTATCAGATAAAGAAACAGGTGAGTTAGTTGATTACCATGGCGATAGCGCTGAATTTGAAACTGCACTCACCGAAGCTATAACGCGTTTGATGTCACAGCCAGATCTACTCAAAGCGTATGGTCTGGCTGGCAGAATGCGAGCCATGGAACTATTTGGCTGGAAATCTGTTGCCGAAGCAACCGTGGAACTTTATCGACGCGTGCTTGCATAGATGACACGTAAATCTTGGATTCAATTTGCTTTCGTTGGCTTTCTGTGGGGAATTCCATATTTACTGATGAAAGTGGCCGTAGCCGATATTCCACCACCATTAATCGTGGCTGGGCGAACACTTATCGGTGCCGCAATTCTCATTCCCATTGCAATTCACAAGAAAACTTTTATGGATGCAATACGGGGCATCAAATATGTTCTGCCCTACGCATTTCTTGAAATGGTGGGACCTTGGATTCTCATTACTAATGCGGAGAAAGAAATCTCTTCGGGATTAGCCGGTTTGTTGGTTGCAACGGTACCTATTTTCGCCACAATCTTCACTTCAATGCGCGGGGATCACACAGTGTGGCAACCCAAGCGAATTTTCGGTTTAATCGTTGGATTTATTGGAATCGTCGCACTCGTTGGAATTGAATCGATTACTGGAACAAGTAATCCAAAAGCTATCGCAATGGTCATTCTTGCTGCAATTCTCTATGCGTACGCCGTATTGATGGTCACATCTAATCTGCCTGGCGTAGATGGCATTGCAATTAATGGCGTTGCCATGGCAATCACGTCGCTTTTCTATCTGCCAATCTCAATCTTTATGTGGCCAAGTAATCCTGTTTCAATCAATGCCATTGCTGCACTCGTTGCACTTGGCGTATTTTCAACGGCGATTGCATTTATGTTGTTTTTTATCGTAATCGTTGAAATAGGTCCAGCTCGTGGATCTTTGACTACTTACGTTAATACCGCAGTTGCAGTAGTCCTTGGCATAGTAATTTTAAACGAGCCAATAACTCTTGGAATTATCGTGGGCTTGCCACTTGTTGTTCTAGGTTCTTACTTGGCTAGCCGAAAATCAAATTTAGCTATTATCGCCGAAGCCTAAACGTTCAAGTAGTTTGGGATCTCGCTGCCACTCTTTCGATACTTTTATGTGAAGGCCAAGAAATATTTTGGCTACAAGAGCACGTTCGATATCAGCACGTGCCCTAATGCCGATTTCCTTCAAACGAGTTCCCTGATGGCCTAGCAAAATTGCACGTTGAGTATCACGTTCGACGTGGATGGTTGCATGTACGTCATAGAAGGGTCTAGATCCCTTTTCTTCGCGCTCACCAAACTCATCGATAGTTACAACTATCGAGTGCGGCATTTCTTCTCGCACATCTTGCAAGGCAGCTTCGCGAATGAATTCACAGATTAGCGCCTCAATTGCTTGATCACTTGTTGTTCCTGCAGGGTAATAAGCCGGCCCAATAGGTAAGTTATCGCCGATAAGTTCGTTCAATAATTCAATTTGATTATGGATTGCAGCCGATACAGGAATGATTTCATCCCAGACGAAACCTTGCGCCAATGCCATGATGCCAGCTAAGCGCAAAGCTAACTTCTCTTTAGAGATCAAGTCGGTTTTAGTGATAACTGCAAACTTCTTGGCTCGAGGGTGTTTTGCAATTTCTGCAGAAATATACAAATCTCCCGCGCCTGAAGTCTCATCGGCAGGAATGCACATAATTACAACATCTACTGAGTCCATACTCTGATCGACAACGGCGTTAAGGCGATGCCCTAAGAGAGTTTTCGGTTTGTGAACACCCGGAGTGTCAACGAGTACCGCTTGAAAATCCGGTCCATGAACGATTCCACGGATTGCACTTCGCGTAGTATTTGGATGATGTGAAGTAATAGCAATTTTGCTGCCGACTAATGCATTAATGAGAGTGGATTTTCCAACGTTTGGGCGGCCAACAATGGCAACGAAACCCGAACGATGTTGATTCATGTCTTTATTCTCTCATCTATTAATGCCGATAAACTCCACTGCATCGGCCACTGATGTCACGATCTCTGCGGCTCTCTCACCAATTAATCGATGACAACCCTCACTTGTTGGTGAATTTATCGGCCCGGGAATTGCCATGACCGGACGCATTAACTCAGCTGCATCTCTAGCGGTTCGCAATGAGCCGCTTCGAAATGCTGCTTCAACCACTAACGTCGCCTGTGCCAGCGCTGCAATCAATCGATTACGAGTTAAGAAACGTGCAGGTAATGCGGGGTAACCCGGCATCACCTCGCTAACAATTGCACCGGCCTCGCATATTTCGGCAAATAGACGTGAATTGCCTGCCGGATAGTTGATGTCGACTCCAGAAGCAATGACGGCAACGGTTATTCCTTCGGCGATTAAGGCGCCTTTATGCGCATATGAATCTATACCGTATGCCCCACCGCTGATGATCCCCCACTCGCGATCGACAAAACCTGCGGCAAAATCTCCAGCGATTCGTGCGCCGTAGTGTGTTGGATTCCGAGTTCCTACAATTGCAAGTGAATGCATAGACAACGTAGCGCTATTACCTTTAATTACCAGCGCAATAGGTGGTGCTATTAAATCATCAACTGACTGGGGCCACATTGCATCGCCAGGGGTTAGAAGCTCAGCGCCTGCTTTCTCAATCGAGGTGAACACATAATCACTCGAGGTGGCTGTCACAGCTTTAATTAACTTTTCATATTTAATGGAGTCATAGCTTCCATTTTGTAGTTTTTTTATCACGGTTAATGCGCCTTGCGAAAATATCTCACGGGCCCAAAAAGGATGCGCTCCCTCTACTGCGCTAAAGAGGGTTGCTCTGGCTTCTCGCTCGTTCAAATCTCAATTCCACCTCTCATTGAATGTGCTTGCATAACATCGGCCAGATTTGGAATCTCATGGCCATATAAATCAGCCAGACTCCATGCGACTCTTATAATTTTGTGCAGTCCACGTGCAGTGATTTGTTCTTGTTCGAGTTCATCGTGCAGAAAGCTCATTGCAGTTCGCTCTGGTTGAAAAACTGTTCGAAGTGCACGTGCTGGAATCTGGGAGTTCAAGGAGTATCCCAAATCAACAAAACGCTTCCGTGCGACGTCACGCGCCGCAATGACGCGCGCTCGTATTGCAGCACTTGATTCACCAAGTTCACTACGGGCCATATCAATTCGCCCTACTGGGTCTACATGCACACGTAAATCAATCCGATCCATGAGCGGACCTGAAAGTTTTCCCAAGTAACGACGAACCTGTTGTGAAGTGCACGTGCAATTTCTTCCTCTTCCACTGAACTTTCCACATGGACACGGATTTGCAGCTAAAACAAGCAAAAACTGAGCTGGAAAAGTTACATTTCCAATACTCCGGGCAATTGAGATGCTTCCAGCCTCCAAAGGTTGCCGCAAGGAATCTAATACTCCTGATGGACATTCGGGTGCCTCATCGATGAAGAGAACTCCATGATGAGCAAGTGAGCATGCACCAGGTTTAATTGAGTGTGCACCACCACCGACCATAGCAACTCGAGTAGTTGTGTGATGCGGACTTACAATTGGAGCAACGAGTGATGTTGGCGATCGTGTTGCAAATGTTCCAGCTAACGAATGTACGGCGCTGACTTCAAGGGCTTGTGCAATGGTTAACGCAGGCATGATTGTAGGAATTCGTTCGGCAATCATTGTCTTACCAGCTCCTGGCGGGCCAATCAATAAAATGTGGTGCCCACCGGTTGCTGCGATCTCAGCAGCTAAACGTGCCTGAGGTTGTCCCGCTACATCAGCAAAATCTAAAAGTTCTTCACTGTGTGTCCATTGATAATCAATTTCTTGCGAAACTTCACGCTGTCCGGTGCGTAGCCATCGAAGAACACTTTTCAAATGATCCATGGCAATAATTTCCATACCTTGCATGAGGCCAGCTTCTGCAGCATTAGCGGCAGGAACTACTGCAACTCTTATCCCCGAACGAAATGCCGCCATAAGTGCTGGTAATACACCTCGTACCGACCGAATTCTTCCGTCAAGAGATAACTCACCGAGAAAAACCACATCACAAATGCGTTCTGGTTGGATAGTTTCATGCGCCGATAAAAGTGCAATGCAAATCGCAAGATCGAAACCTGAGCCTCCTTTAGGTAACCAAGCAGGTGATAGTGAAACGGTCACTTTTTTGTTGGGCCAAATCTCTGCACAGTTGACCATTGCGGCCCGCACGCGTTCACGAGACTCTGAAAGTGCTGTGTCAGGAAGACCCAAAAGTGAATACATGGGAACACCATCTGCGATATCTACTTCTACGGTTACTAGGTGCCCATCAAGGCCTAGCAATGCCACCGAAGTTGTCTGGGCTAAAGTCATAAAATCTTGGCTCGGTATTCAATCGAGTGTGCTCCATTACTGCCAATTAATACCGCGGCCACATCAATTTGGTAATCACAACCTAGACATCCATGTGTTGCTAACCAGGCAAGTGCCAATCTCTGCATGCGGTGGGCTTTGTCACGATTGATGGCTTCAAAAGGATGGCCAAAAACCAAAGATGATCGCGTCTTTACTTCGACGAAGGCAAATACTCCGCTTGGGTGGAGGGCAATAATGTCAATTTCACCCTCTCGAATCCGCCAGTTACGTTCGACAATCTCGGTATTGTGTTCAATTAGATATCTAGTGACTGCTTCTTCACCTAATGCGCCGGTGCGTTGATTATGTTTTGTTTGCATAGTCGGTGAGAATAAATAGACACCCTGACAATGCGGACTCTCTTAAATTTCTCTGTGGATGAGCGCGGCAATATTTGAAAAAGATCGTCGATGTTCTATACACACACCATTTTTAATTAGAGCTTTTGTATGTGCTGCAGTGATATATCCCTTGTGGCCAGCAAAACCATAAGCCGGATAAATAATATCCATCTCGCGCATGATTCGATCTCTAGTTACTTTCGCAATAATCGAAGCTGCGCTAATTGTTACCGCGACTTGATCGCCTTTCCAGACCGCCAAGTTCGGTACAGCTAACCCTTCAATAGCGTAGCCATCAGTTAGTACATAAGCAGGTATTTGATCTAGACCGTGAACCGCCCGACGCATTCCATCAATGTTTGCAGCATGAACGCCCCGTGAATCAACTTCCTGTGCTGGAACAATTACGATATTCACACTCGATGCCAACGCTAGTATCTGATCAAAGATTTGCTCGCGTTTATTCTCTGAAAGTTCTTTGGAATCACGCACTTGTTCTAACCCAGGATCGCTGAGATCTTTTAAAATTAACGCGGCAATAACAAGTGGCCCGGCACAAGCACCACGGCCAGCTTCATCGACTCCTGCGATAGGTGAAATTCCTGCATTGATGAGCTGCTGCTCAATCACTTTCATTAGAAACTACTTAACAACATCGATCTGTGGAATATATGCAATATTTTTAAATGGCCAGATAACCGCAAAAACTCGACCAGTAACTCGTGATACGGGGACCATTCCCTCGTTGACATCTTCTTGGTGGTAGCGAGAATCTGCACTAGCCCCACGGTGATCACCCATCACCCAAAGTTTGCCCTTAGGTACCGTCACATCGAAGTTCATTTCGCTAGGAGTGTTTCCAGCAAATATATAGGGCTCTTTAATCGCCGTCCCATTCACGGTCAGGAGACCTTTTTTAGTGCAACAAACTATGCGATCGCCGGCTACACCTATAGCCCTTTTAACTAAATACTGCTTCGCCGGATTGGGGAGTATCCCCACGGCAACTAGTCCACTCTTCACTTTTGCGATAACTGGATTAGATGTGGTCTCATCAATTTCGGGTAACCAATTTGCGGGATCTCTAAAGACCACGACATCACCACGAGAAATATTCTTTGAAATTATTGGAAGCCTGTTGACTGCAACACGATCTTGAATCTGCAAAGTATTTTCCATTGAGCCCGATGGAATATAGAAAAACTGCACTAAGAAAGTCTTAATTAAAAGCGAGACAAGGAGAGCAACAATTACAAGAACTGGGAACTCCCGTAGTAGGGATCCCTTTCGGCGCATGTGTAAAGTTCTTTAAGCTTGAGGAGTTTCGTCTTCAGCTACAACTTCTGTAACTGGAGCTTCAACAACTGCTTCAACCACTGGAGCTTCAACAACTGCTTCAACCACTGGAGCTTCAACAACTGCTTCAA
The DNA here is from genome assembly GCA_009700025.1 of Actinomycetota bacterium. GTDB lineage: Bacteria > Actinomycetota > Actinomycetes > Nanopelagicales > Nanopelagicaceae > Planktophila. The sequence continues at coordinate 133 of WLMW01000010.1, read as the reverse complement.
CCACTGGAGCTTCAACGACTGCCTCTGGAACAATTACTGCAACTGGCTCTGGAGTCGAAAGAATTCCATCACCGTAACCTTCAATGCCATCGCGCTTTTCGCGAATCTTGGCAGCCTTACCGCGAAGATCGCG
>WLMW01000001.1 GCA_009700025.1 Actinomycetota bacterium | reverse complement strand
TGTTGGCGTAGGTGTTGGCGTAGGTGTTGGCGTAGGTGTTGGCGTAGGTGTTGGCGTAGGTGTTGGCGTAGGTGTTGGCGTAGGTGTTGGCGTAGGTGTTGGCGTAGGTGTTGGCGTAGGTGTTGGCGTCGGTGTTGGTGTCGGTGTCGACGTTGGTGTCGACGTTGGTGTTGGTGTTGGTGTTGGTGTTGGCGAAGGCGAAGGCGAAGGCGAAGGCGAAGGCGAAGGCGTGATCAGGAAGTATCGAGTTACAGATTTTGCGGGGTCAAAACGTGAATTGCCATTTTGACGACTTGTAACTGCACACTTACCAACACTTAATGCACGTACAACCGTTTTCAACCCTGTCTTACTCACTGTGCAGATGGATTTTGGTGATGCTAAGTAAATAACTGATAAACCACTCGAACTCTTTGCCTTTAAAATCTGAGGTGCTGATCCAACTTGCATAGTTTTTAAGAGAGTGAAGTTGATTGTTTGCCGAGAACGAGCTTGGACCGGTGAAAACAGTGTCAGTCCAACCAAAAAGATTGATAGGACAGATAAGTTGCGAAGATTTAAGCGCATTTCGGTATACCACTCATTTTCTATGTAGGCCCAAACCCAGTCACCCAGAGATATACAGCAAGCGGCATGATGGCGACTTCACATGCGAGAAACGTCCTAAATAGCCACTTTCTTTTCTCACTAAGAAGGGCAAACATCAAATAAATTGGATACAACCCCAAGAAATATCTGTAAGCAAACAAAGTGGAATTTAGCGTGAAGAGAGTTATCGGTAAAAGCACTATGAGTTCGATATACCGCTTTTTTAGCAGGAAATAGAGGCAGGCAAAACAGGAAACAATTAATACCATGTGAAGTACTTTTGTAGACATTGGACCAAATATTTCTCCGTGGAGCAACCATCGCAGACTATCTACAATCCATAATGGTGATTTGTTTTGGGTCCATCCCCATCCAGCTTTATGAGTGTGGTAAAAAGCGAGGAAATCACCGGTTCGATAATGTAAGAAAATCATGTATGAAAATAGACCTAGTGGAAGAAGTGAAAGTGAGAAGAGAAAATTACGCACCTGCGCGTCTTCACGTTTCCAGTCCTTATTGAAGACATAAACAGCAATAAATATTAGGCCAACTAAAAAGCCCGTGTTCCGAGTTGCACCCAAAAGTGATCCTAAGACTCCCGCAAGAATCCAGCGCCTCTGTGTTACATAATAAATTGTCGCTGACGATAGAAATAAAAATAATGACTCGGTATAAAAAGAGGTGAAGTAAACATTGACTGGAGACAGTGCGATCAGAAATACCGTATAACGTGCGGCATTATCTGAAAAGTTCTCAGAAATATACTTATATATATAAATCAAAGAACCAAGTAGGAAGAGATTGCCTAATAAGTAAGCAGCACTTAGAACGTGAATTCGAGTTAAATCCGATACCGCTTTCACAACCAGCGGGTGGAGTGGAAAAAATGCCCAATTTGCAGCGCCAATTTGACCTTCGGTAAGCGCTGTCGTCATATAGCCGTGGGCTGTTATCGATTTGTACCAACCACAGTCATATTGACACAAGATTCTTAACTTAAACTCTAAACCTTTTGCATATGTAACTACTAAGACCGCTGAGTAATACAAAACTCTGGAAATCAGAAACGCTTTTATAATGAACCAAAGCTCGGGTGAGAAGCGATATTTTAGCGAAGATATAAAACTACTCGGCCTTGCGAGATTATGGTTCAATTAAATATCCTTCCAAGGCAAAGTTGAACTTATGGTATCTCGCTTAGTTGGACTTCGATGGCCAATTCATGAGCTTGGTTAAATTCTTTTCAAGAGACGGACTTAAACTTCTACCAAACTAGCTGCTGTAGGCTATAGAACCAAACGAAACAGGCAGGCCTAGTGTCACATTATTCAATCGCCAAAGTTGGCCGACCATAGAAGGCTCCGCAGTGTTGGCTAACATGCCTGCATCAGTGACATATAAGTCATTTCCTGAAAAAACACAGTTTGTCGGAATCTTTCCCACTGTAATGAATTGGTCATAGCTTCCATCAGAATTAATTACGTCGATTCCGCCGCCGTTAACTGTAGTAACAAACAATCTTCCATCTTCGGCAACTGCCAACCCATCAGCAATTGGGTGATCTCCTGGTAATTTACAAATATCTTGAATTGCTAAAGTATTAATATTTAATCTTCTCACCATTCCCGAATACGATTCAGCCCACACTATTGAGCCATCTGCTTCCACTGCTATGCCATTGGGAAATGTCGCTGGCTTAAGTTCTGCAAGAAGTCTTCCTTTCCCATTAGGTGATAACTCAAAAATATACGATGGATCCGGGTTTACCGTGTTATATGTGCCAGGATCAGTAAAATAGAGACAACCATTTTTACCGAAAACTAAATCATTTGGTCCATTAAACTTAATTCCATCGATCTCTGTTGCAAGAAATTGTGCATTTTCCCCTTCAGAAAATATAACTTGAATAGATGGTTCAACCATTGTGTCGGCGCGCCAAGGCCCAGTTGTTCCACCATTCTGACAAACATAAAGCTCTCCAGCGTTTCCAAGAACACAACTATTAGGCCCACCTGTTGTGAATGAGTACTGAGAAACACCTTTACCTTTCTCTCACACACTTACCTGGCTTCTATAGGTCTCTACAAAGCACACGCGGCCATCTGGAAGAATCGCTGGGCCTTCTGCCCACCCTAAGTTATCTGCGAGTAATTCAGAAATGAAATTCATAGTTGTGTAACTTCGCCAAACCCTTAGAAGGCGAGAATCGGCACTCCTTCGTAACTTGTCTCTAACTTAGACACATTCCAACGTGCAAAGTTTGGCCAGATAAGAGTCTTACTTGCTGTTCCAGCAAATACAGTATTTGTTGGAGCGGCCACTATTGCTCCCTCTGGATCTCCTACCAAGATCTCCAAACCATTACCCTTCGACCAGACGAAAATAGTATCTGGCCGATAGCAACTAATAATTAGCTCTCCAGTTGTTGTGACAGTCACACCATCAGGTACTCCCGGAATTTTAGAAATGACTTCTTTTGTACCAGCAGAGCCATCGCTTAAAATTGGAATATAAACTAAAGCTCCTGGAGTGCTCTCAAGTACATATAACCCTTTTCCATCTGCTGAAAGCGCAAGGCCATTAGGAAAATCTGGACACTGAGAATCCCACTTTTCAATATCCCCATTGACTAATACCCGAACTAAGAATCCGTCAGCTGCTTTCCAGTTTCCGGAATCAGAGAAAACATAGCTTCCATCGGGTAGATATGCACCCCAGTTAGGACAAAATAATTTGACCGTCGAACTACTTTCGGCAAACAGTGTCCAAGTATCATCCTCAACGTTAACTTTCCAAAGGCATCTATTGCCCGGATCGCACACAATTAAACGACCGTCCAAGCAGGCTGTCAATCCTAGTAAAATTCCTCCTCCAGCGAGTTGGGCGACTTGAGACAGATTTCCTTCTTGTGTGAGTCGGTAAATCTGGCCAGCTTCGCCTCCTAGGTACAGATTTCCATCTTTACCTAAACAAATCCCCTCAGAGTGATCAATTCCAGAAGCGAGGTTTTGTACATCATCTAGTGTGTATTTCATCGTAGTCTCCTTTTCTAGCTCGTGTTTCACTGTTGTCTTCTTTTCATCATTTGATGAAGGCTATTTTTTCAATCTATTGTGTTGGAACCTTAGGAGCACGAATGATTTCTTTGTCCGTGAAAATATCAGAACCGTCGGTACTGCTTGTTGAGAACTCAGTGACGATGCACCCTTCTTCTCCTGCTTGAAACCAGTGCAAACTATTGGGAAAAATGGTGTATTGGTCTCCTGGCTTCAAAACTACTTCGTGAAACACACTCACTTTTCCTTCATCATCTGCGCGCAGTCGATGTGATGGAGAGTTTGTTGGCTCTCCCTGAACATATAAGTAGACCAAGCCTTTTCTGCAGCGGAAAGTCTCCTCTTTACCCAATTCTGTGCCCACATTTGGATGAAGATGCTCAGGACAAATCTGCCAAGGTTTCATGACTATATCTTTGGAGCACACTCGTTCGGTATTGATGTAGGTAATCAATTGAATTCCGAAGTGGTCAATCTCGCCAAGACCAAAATCTGCAACTTCTATGCGTCTTTCTTCATCATCCGTCAATGGATAACCTGCTGCCCTAAGTTGGTTTGCCGTCCAAGCCTGTCTTTCTTCAAACTCTTTTCTAGTTGTGGCCAAGGTATCCTCCGATCTCCGCTAGATGACTTTCAATGCTGTGAAGCCAGCATCAACTCTTAAATCGATGCCCGTTACATATGACGCTTTAGATGATGATAAATACTTAACGGCATCGGCGATTTCTGATGGCTTTCCAATACGGCCTAGAACATTTGCGGCCTTTACCTTTTCAAGAAACTTTGATGCCTCTTCACGGTTCATACTTGCTAAGTCTCGAGCGAGCATTGGTGTATCAATCGTTCCTGGGGAAATAGTATTTACACGAACTCCCATCTTTCCTGTTTCAAGCGACAATGTTCGAGCAGCCGCAATTAATCCCGCCTTAGTTGCTGCATAAACCACACAACCAAATAAACTCATGACCGCTTGAACTGACGAGATAAAAATAATATTTCCCCTGCCAGCTTTTTCCATATGACGAAGTGATTCTTGGGCGCACAACAATGGTCCCTTAAGATTTACAGCGATTGCACGGTCCATCTCCTTTTCACCCATTGCCAAATACTCTGTATATAAGGCAATTCCAGCTGCTGCTACCATAATTGTGCACAAGCCAAACTCTTTTTCTACATATTTGAAAGCCTCTTTAACTTTCTCGCTATCCGCAACATCACATTGAAGAATAATTACTTCTCCGCCAGATTCAGCTGCGATTGCCTTCGTTTCCTCTAAACCAACTAGATCAACATCGAGTGCTAAAACTTTTGCCCCGCTTAATGCTAGTGCGAGAGATATTTCACGGCCAAGTCCAGCAGCTCCTCCGGTAACAACTGCGATATCACTACTAAATTCTTGATCTAACATAATTATCCTCTCTTACGATTTTGTAACCATTATTCCCCCTGAAGGATCTTTCTAATTGACTCAACCTGAGCCTTTGAATAAACACTAAGGTTTCCACCAGCCATAAGTCAAGCGTTTGACCTATGCCAGCTTTGAGTAATTTTAGGAAAATCTAAAAACTTCTGAGTTTATTTGAGGCAGGTTGTGGGAATATTCGCTAGCGCTCCATGCTCATCACTAACCTGCTGTTTCGTTATCCAATCGTAATCAACTATTTTGCCCAAACCTATTGAAGTTGCCAGCGGTTTCATTTTTCCGTCAATAATGACCGGTTGCTCCAACCCGTCATCCATTGGATGCACCCCAGTACCTGGAATCCCCCATTCGATAGGAACATCTTTAAATCCTAAAATCGGCAGAAGCCGTGAATGCAAATGTGGAAACATGTGTGGAGACACTTTTACATTAGCTAGTTTTGCTTGCGCAAGGGATTTACGGAGTCCAGTTATTCCACCATTTGTAGTTGCGTCAACTCGAATAACATCAACTGCATTAGCAGTAAGAAGAGCTTCTGGATGGTAAGCACCACCTTGCTCATCTCCCATTGCAATGGGTGTTTTTGAACCGCGTCTTACTCGTGCAACCATCTCAGCATCACCTGGCGGTACAACATCTTCGATCCAACCTAACTTCAAATCTCTGACTTTACTTTCGAATTCAAGGACTGCCTCACTTGTTCGCAAAACCATATTAATGTCAAAACCAATCCAGTCATTGGGCGCAGCTTCACGTGCGGCTCGTAAACGTAATTCAGAAAACTCTAGATCGGGTGAAATCGGTATCTTGAAACGATTCCAACCTTTTTTCTGTAACTCGACAATCTGCTCTGCAAGCTCATCCGCAGGCATTGTTGGCGGGTATCCCACAATTGCTGTAGCAGGTAGTTCAGATAACTCCCCGCCAAGAATTTCTTGAAATGATTTATTTTTGTGCCTCGCAAGTGCATCCCAGCAGGCGATATCAACTAATGAAAGAGCTCTCATTCCGATTCCACCAGCGTGCACTGCGTGATTAGTCCACAAAGCTCCATAAAAGACCTGTTGTGGGTCATCAATCTCTCTGCCAACATAACAAGGCGCGATTGAACGGTGAACTATCGATGCAATGGGGCCATCTCGAGTTAATCCATATGCAAAACCAGCGGTACCATCCTCTAAATCAACGCGCACTAAAGCAAACTCTCGATGATCCATTATCCAATTGCCGTAAATAATCGGCACAGGAAGTATGTGGTTAATTGTTGCTACGCGGACGCTAGTAATCTTCATCTATTATGCAATCAAGTATCCGTCGTCACACATAATTGTGTGACCATTAACCAATAGCGATGCATCACTGCCTAAGAAAATTGCAGCTCCCACTAGTTCGCGTGGCAGGCCAAGTCGGTCTCTGAGCATTCTGGACTTGATGAAGTCAGCAGTTATAGATGATGTTGCTGCACCGGCTTTTGTAAGCGGAGAATCCATCAGAGTTGGGCCAATGCCATTGACGCGAACACCTCGGCTACCCCACTCAAGCGCAAATGACTTTGTTAACTGCACAACTCCACCTTTAGAAGCCAAGTAAGCGCTTGCTAGAGGGTACGCATTAAAACCACCAATGGATGCAATATTAATAATGCTTCCTTTGCCCTGCTTAAGCATCACATTGCCAAAAACCTGACCAGCTAGATAGGTTCCTTTTAGATTGAGGTTGAGAATAAAGTCCAGTTTATCCTCTGGAAAATCTTCAGCTGGACACCTAAAAGCTGAGCCTGCACTATTTACTAAAATATCCGCGCTTGAAAATTCAGTAACAATCTGATCGGATACTGATTGTAGATTTTCCTTTGAAGTCACATCACAAGTAAAGCTCTTAGCAATTCCACCCTGCGACTCAATGATTGCTTGCGTGGCTTTCATGCCCTGCTCATTCACGTCTAACAATGCAACCTTTACGCCTACTTGGGCATATCCGATTGCTATTGCAGCGCCTAATCCACTCCCACCACCAGTTACGACTGCAGTGCGACCATGCAAATTAAAAAGGTTTTTTGCATAATCAACAGGAACTAGATCGTCTTCACTCATTTAATAACTACTTCCGGCTCGCACTCACGTGTTGCATGAGTGCCTCTAGTGAAGGACCATCGCTAGCGAGAACAGTCTCAATAGCTTTTGCAACTCGAGTGTCGATTTCAGATTTCAACTTTTCTAAATCCTGGCCAGTTATGGTTCCATTTGAGATCAGCTTTGCTGCCGCAATATCCAAAGGATCGCGTTTCTTCCACTCATCAAGTTCGCCAGGTAAACGGTAGGTCGCTGGGTCTGAACGCGAGTGGCCGCTATATCGATAAGTCTTAGCTTCAATAAGTGATGGACCATTTCCTTCGCGTGCATACTTAACAGCTGCTGATATTGACGCACGGACTGCATCAATATCTTGGCCATCTACTATTTCTTTTCGCATCGCGTAAGAATCGGCACGGTCAGCTAAATCGCTAATTGGAGTACTGAGGTTAATTCTCGTGTACTCACCATATAAGTTATTTTCAATGACAAAAACTATTGGGAGTTTGAATATGCTTGCCATGTTCAATGTTTCATGGAAAGCGCCAATATTGGTTGAGCCATCTCCAAAAATAGTAAGAGCAACAGAGTCATTCTTTTTCAGTTTGGCTGCAAGAGCCACGCCAGCTGCCACTGGCAAGCCCGCACCAACGATGGCAAACGTTGGCATAAGTCCGACGCTGGCATCCATGAGGTGCATTGATCCACCCAAGCCGCCAGAGCAACCGATTACTCGTCCGCAGATTTCTCCAAGAACTCCTTCAGGAGAAACACCTAAAGCCAATGCAGTTGCGTGGCCACGATAAGTACACGTGACAACATCTGTTGGCCGCAAAATACTTGCGATTCCAACCGAAATGGCTTCTTGTCCATTTGCTAAGTGGGTACTACCGCGCACATGACCGTCGTTATAAAGAGTCTGAATACTTTCTTCCACTGCACGGATTTCAAGCATTCTTTCAAGACGTCCGAGCTCTGTATCTAATGCTTGACGACGAATTAGTGATGTAGTCATTCTTAAAACCCCTCCCACCATGGTGCTGGACATTTACCAGTTTTTAGCAATTCACTAATTTGAGAAGTTACATATTCAGGACTTGGTAAGTAGCGCTTTTCTAACTCTTGCGCATATGGAATTGGAGCATCCGGAGAAGTTATGCGATGCGGCGGAGCTTTAAGTTTTCCCCACAACTGTGAAACAACCTCTGAGGAAATCTCACTGCCCCAACCTCCGGAATAAGAACTCTCTTCTACAATCACCAGGCGTCCGGTCTTGGCGACACTCTTCATAACTGTTGCTTTATCCCATGGAATTAAAGTCTGAAGATCGATTATGTCAGCGCTCCATTCACTTTGTGATTCCATTGCTGCCTTGGCTGTATGTACAGTGCTACCAATTGCTACGATAGTTAAATCTGTACCTTCAGTAATTACATTTGCTTGACCGATTGGGATTATTCCTGCTTCACCCGTAATGACATCGCCGCGCTCACCATACAAAGCTTTATGTTCAAGAACTACGACTGGATCATTGCTTCTAATAGCACTTCTTAAAAGTCCATACATCGACTGTGGACTCGAAGGAATAACCAGACTTATTCCGGCATTGCCTCTAAACCACTGATCTAGAATCTGAGAATGTTGACAACCAAAACCCATTCCTGCACCAGCTGCAGCGCGAATTGTTAGCGGGACTTGATAAGCGCCTCTCGACAGGTACCGGTAAAAAGCCCCTTGTGTAGTGAGTTGATCGAGAGCAACGCCAATAAACTCAATGAACATCATCTCTACAACTGGACGCATGCCCATCGCAGCTGCGCCAACGCCAGCACCTAGAAAAGCCATCTCAGAAATTGGCGTATCGATAACGCGCTCTTCTCCAAATTTTTCAATCAGACCTTCAGTGGCTTTGAATGGACCCCCCGAACCAATGTCTTCGCCCATCAAGAAAACCGTTGGGTCGCTTTCAAGCTCATCCGATAACGCCTGAATAACAGCCTGACGAGTTCGCATTACAGTCATTTGAGATCTCCCTATTTCTTTGGGTCATTTGGATGTTCAGCTAATGGCCAGACTTCAACTTCAAGCCAAGGGAAGAAAGGTAAACTCGATATCGCCGAATGTAACTGAGTTGCATCAGCTGCTATCCAGATTCCAACATTTGATTTTTGGCCTGCTCTTCGCCAAAGCTTTTTAATTACTCCTTGGGCAGCTAGTTCAGCAGCTCTCTCACCTTCTTGCTTAACTAACTGTGTCAGAAGTTCTTTACTTCCATCAGCTGGGAAAGTATTTTTAATGTGCACCATAAACTCCATATTTTTACTCCCCCTTATACTCACCGAAAGATTGTGAACTTTGAATTAACTCCACCCTGACACCATCTGGATCAATCATATAGATTGCACGGCCGCCTTTATTTGGACCTATCGTGGGAGTCACGGGTTCTGAAACACTTTTAACACCTTTACTTGTCAAGATTGTGTACCACTCATCAACATCATCAACAAAAAAAGCTATGTGAGCAATCCCAGGGTTAGCATTTCCGTGATCAATTGTCTTGAGATCAACATTTCCATACTCTAAAAGCTCTAGAAAAATCTCCACTCCTGGCATTTTTAGAATAGTTGCATTGAGATTTACCTCGGGATAACCTGTAAGAACTCCAATGTAATCTGCTTGTGGATTCCAAGAAAAAACCTCTTCAAAACCTAAAAGTTCTTTATAAAACTTTGTTGACTCTTTTAAAGAGCGCACAGATATTCCAGTGTGATGAGCTTTGGTTATCTGTGCCATCCAGCAAGCCCCTTTCGTGTCATTTTGCGATAATAACGCTCAGGCTATTAGAAAGGCTATATTTAGTCAACCGATTGACTAAATTCGATCTAATCAATATCCAAGCGCGATGACTCGCGAATAGTCAAGGTCGGAAGATCACTCACCACCATGTTCCGTGGTGAACCTCCATTCATCATGCTGACCAGCAAGTCGACTGCCTGCGCACCCATCTCAATGGTCGGAAGATTAATAGTTGTAAGGGATGGGGTGAGGTAATTAGCGATCGGACTATCGTGAAGTGCGACCACCCGTAAATCCTCTGGAATTTTAATCGACATCTCGTGTGCCGCTCTTAAGAATCCAATTCCCATCATGATGGTTGAAGCAAATACGGCATCAGGTATTACTTTCTTACTTAAAAGTTCAACTCCGACTTTTCTGCCGTCCTCCATGCCCCAAGATGCCACTTCGATACTCTGATGTTTAAGCCCAAATTTTTCAGCAGCACTCTCAAAACCCTTTTTACGACGCTGGGCGGTATCAACATTTCGGTGACCAAAAATTCCAGTAATTGTCTTTGTTCCATACTGTGAAAGATGTTGGACTGCAAGCTCTGCCCCGAGTTCGTCTTTTACAATCACGCTGGCATCTGCGCCTCTTACTCTTCTATTTATCATCACAACTGAAGCATGGTGATTTAAAATATTATTTTTTAAAAATGAGTCAGGAAGAGTTCCTGAGGCAATGAGAAGTCCATCGACTTGACCACTTTCAAGTAAATCTGTGAAGGTTTTTTCGGAGTGACCCTCAGCATGATCGCCGAGCAAAACTCCATACCCAATCTCTGTACACCGTTTTTCAACTCCAGAGATAATTGCTGAATACATGGGATTAGAAAAATCTGGTAAAAGGAGACCGATCATCTGCGTACGAGCAGTTTTTAGCATTCGTGCAGCCGAGTTAGCTCGATATCCTAACTCTTCAACTGCATCTAGAACTCGTTTTCTGGTTGCTAACGTTGCACTAGCTTTTGGATCGTTATTTACAATTCTTGAAACCAGACTTGGATCGACTTTGGCTATTCGGGCTACGTCACGAATAGTTGCTCTTTGGGGTTTAGCGCTAGCTAAATCACTGTTTCTAGCCACCTTGCACCCCTTATTCCGTGGACTGCTCGCACTCTACGAACCACTCTTAGTGTAGTCGGAATCAATACAAAAGAGCCCCTGAATCAATAGAGGGTAAACCCACCTGACACGTTTATTGTCGCCCCAGAAATAAAACTCGCACCATCCGAAGCAAGAAAAACGATGACCGATGCCACCTCTTCAGGAGTACCAAAGCGCTTGAGCGGGGTTGCCTCTTCCATTTGGCTTCGTGCAGAATCACTTAAACCTTTTCGCATCATGGCGGTATCAATTAATCCTGGGGCAACTGTATTCACTGTTATTCCATAAGGCCCATAAGCTTTAGCCAATCCTCTGGCCATTGTGGTGACTGCACCTTTAGTCGTTGCATATGGCAAACGTGTGGACATGCCACCTGATAACCAAGCAACAGATGACATCAGAATTATTTTTCCGCCAAAGTCTTGGCCTTTCATAATGTTCGCTGCCGCCCGGGAGAGAAAAAAGGTTGCATTAACGTTGGAGTCCATGTGATTTTGCCATTGTTCTTCACTGACATCTTCAATCTCGATACATTTGATTGCAGCATTAACTGTGTCAGCACCTACTTCTCGATTTAATAAGGAGTTTGACTCACTTCTTAGCAGTATTTGGGCTTCAAAAGGGCATGCCGAAAGACTTCTATCAGGCAGCAAATAGCAAGGAGATTATTGTGAATAGTCGCTCGCTTAGTTGGACTTCAGGAAACTGGTCACGGGATCCTGTCTCTTTGGAAAATAACGAAGGCCACCTTCTAGTGAAGGCCGCCGAAGGTAGTGATTGGTGGAGAAATACTTCTTATAACTTTGTGCATGATGATGGCCACGCATTACTGAGAAGTTTTGACGACGGTACCGCGATGGAGGTTACATTTCGACTGAACTACACACAAAATTTTGATCAATGTGGAATTTTTGTTTATGCAGATGAGGAAAATTGGACTAAAGCCTCTGTTGAGCAATCTGATGGAACTCCACAACTAGGGGCAGTAGTTACGATTAATAATTCCGACTGGTCTACCGCGCCAGTGTCAGAGTGGTTTGGCAAACTAGTAACTATTCGGGCGAGTCGCCAAGGTAATGCACTGACGATTCGAGCAAAATCTGATGGTGATTTTCAAATGGTTCGTGTAGCACCATTAAATGAGAATTTATTATGGCAAGCAGGACCGTATCTTTGCGCGCCAACTGGGCCTAATTTAATTGGTGAGTTCACATCATGGACTATTGGTGATGCAGATAGTTCGCTTCACTAACGAATTACAGTAACAAATTAAGTTGAAGACTCCGGATAAGTCCACTTTTCTCCAGCCAAAGCGGCCTTAAGGCGATCCCGCATCAAAACACTTTCCGAGACAATGTCGCAACGATTCATATTTTCCCAATCAATCCAAACGTATTCAACTGCAAGATAGCCGTCGTAACCAGATTGATCTAACACAGAAACTACAGATTCATAATCAATAGTGTTCTCTTTCATGGAGCACTGACCTGCCCCTGGACGTCCACCGCGAATTTGAGCATGGCCAGCGTATGGAGCAAGACGATCAATATCTTCTTGCAAATAACCCGGAGCAATAAAGTGTGTGTAATCCAATGTTAATTTAAGATCTGGTGCAAGGCTAAGTAAAGTCAAAACATCTTCTGGTGACGCAGCAACCGAGCCAATATGGCACTCAACACTAAAGCGGAGGCCTTCGGTTTTCATTTTTGCCGCACGCCACTGCAACTCCTCTGCAGCTAATTCTAAGGATCTCTCATGACCAAGAGTTTCGAAATCAATTCCAGGAACCATAGTGATACCTGGAGCCTTTATGCGCAGGGTGAACTCAAGAAGATCTTCAAATAATTTGCGTGAAGCAATTTTTTCTTCTGGATCAGGATTATTAGGTGCCATGGTGTCAAAAGTTGTCCAAGGTATAGAAAAAACATCACTTATTTCTAAACCTCGGCGGCGAATAGATTTTCCAATTGTGTCTGCAGCCAATGGGATATCACTGCGAATGTGTTCTGGTCTAATGTGTGAACGATTACCCATCAGTGCTAGATCAAAACCCTCAAAACCCATCCCAGCAATTAAATCTATAGTGGACTCATGATCTAGTAATGGAAAACTATGGTCTCCGCATGCAAGTTTCATTTACTTACTAAAATCCCTTCTGGGTCTACGCATTTCTGTGTCTTTATCCAATCAAAATTTACCAAATCACCAAATCCAGGTTTTTCACTGAGCGGCTTCATGAGTCCGCCGGCCACAATTTTTGGCTGCTCTAAACTATCTGCATAAGGATCGACCCCTGTCCAAGGAACTCCCCACTCAATCGGAACTTCCGTAAAGCCCCAAGCACCAAAAACTTGGCTATGCACATGGGCAAACATATGAGCGGCAAAGCTTACATTTGCGCTCAAACACTCATCCACAATTCTTCTACCGCCCGTTATCCCGCCCATGCACGTTAAATCAATTCGGACTACATCGACAGCATTTTTTGCGATTAGCGCTTCTGGGTAATATATCCCCCCTTGTTCATCGCCCATTGCGATTGGAATATTTGTACTTTTTCTTAGATCTGCAACAACTTGAGCATTACCAGGTGGAAAAATATCTTCAAACCACCCCAGATTGACTTCCTGTAATAAATCTAAAAGCTCTAATGCGGATGGAACATCGTTATAAATCCATGCAGCATCACAGCCGATCCATGCATCAGGTGCTGCTTTTCTTGCAGCAAGAAGTCTGTCGGCCGTAGCTTGATTACTTGTTCCTACCGGTGCTTTAAATCTTCGCCAGCCTTGAGCGTATAAATCTGTAACTTGATCAAAGACTTCCTGTGGCCCCATGGTGGCCGGGGGGTAACCAATGATTGCAGTTGCTGGCATTTTAGGTCTATCTCCACTTAAGAACTTTGCAATGGATTGACCCGCCTCTTTTGCACATGCATCCCACATTGCTAAATCAACGAGAGAAAGAGCTCTGAGACCTACACCAGCTGAATGTGATGCCAAACTCCGGCGTTGAGCGATTTTAAAAGTAGTTTCCAAGTCCTTTGAGAAAGTACCTACATATATGTTTCGCAATGTTTTTCTGATTTGCTCAGCAATGGCACCATCACGAGTAAGTCCAAAAGCCCAACCTTCAACCCCAGAACTTAAAACCACTCTGACTACTGCAAATTCGCGAGTACGCATTATCCAATCGCCAAACACAACAGGGGCTGGTAACTCTGCCTCAACTGTTGCGGCGTTTAGTTGAGTGACCTTAGAATTAGACACAAATGAAATATAAAGTAGAGAGCAGTGCTTAGTCAACCGATTGACTAAAAATCGCCTTTTCTGTATGTTAGGGGTACTAAAAGATTGGAATACGGCGAGGGCTGCATATGACACGCGAATTTGACGCTCGTTCTGATCGCTATGGCCGCTTCTTTGACGAATTTGAAGTTGGAGATATCTATAAGCACTGGCCCGGCAAGACAATTACTGAATCCGAAGATCATATATTTAGCATGCTGACTATGGCCGGCAGTCCAATCCACGTAGATAGTAATTATGCAAAAAATGAATTACCTAGTGGCAAGAATTTAGTTCTTGGAACATATATTTACGCCTTGTTAACTGGAATGTCAGTGAGTGATATATCGGGTAAAGCAATTGCAAGTTTGGGAGTTAAAGAGCTTAAGCACATACTCCCCGTATTTCATGGCGACACTATTTATGCCCATACTGAAATCTTGGAAAAACGAGTTTCTAATAGCAAACCCAATCAAGGTATCCTCACAGTAAAAACGACTGGCACAAACCAAAATGGTGACGTCGTCTGCATATTTGAACGTGCGGTATTACTTCCCCTTAAGCCGGCAAACTAATGGGAAATAGAGATCGCCAAGGCCCACTAGTGGGCATCAAGGTTATTGATTTAGCAACTGTGGTTGCAGGACCAGGTGTAGCAAAATATTTTGCTGACTACGGCGCAGATGTAATAAAAATTGAACGACCATCTGGTGATTCAACGCGAAGCATGGGTTGGACACGTCCAGGAGAAACCGATTCTTTATGGTGGAAACTTGTAAACCGTGGAAAGCGTTCAGTTGTTCTTGATTTGAAGCAGCAATCAGAGTTAGAGATACTGCTGGAATTAATTTCCACTGCAGACTTGCTCATTGAAAATATGCGTCCTGGAAAACTCGAACATTTAGGGTTAGATCCAGATGAGCTAATTAAGCGCAATCCAAAGTTAGTAATTTTAAGAGTTTCTGGTTTTGGGCAGACAGGTCCATATGCGCAAAAACCTGGCTTTGCAACGATTGCTGAAGCCTTATCTGGTTTATCAGGTTTACTAGGTGAACCTGATGGAGGACCTCTGCTCCCACCTATTGCGCTCACCGATGAAGTAACTGCTCTCGTCGGATCTTTCTCGGCGATGATGGCGATTTTTCACGCGAAGCAAACAGGTCAAGGGCAGGTCGTTGATATCGATCTCGTTGATTCAGTTCTGCAAATCATGGGACCGCTGCCCGCTGCTTGGGATTCTTTGGGTTACTTGCAGCCACGCTTAGGTTCGAGCATTCCCTACTCAATTCCTAGAGGCACATATCAATGTTCTGATGGGGTGTGGGTTGCACTTTCGGCTTCAGCCGAATCAGTTGCTGGCAGATTGATTGAAACCCTTGGCGGCGGTGGGGACCCACGATTCCAATCATTTCAAGCTCGGTTTGAGAATAGAGACGCACTAGAAGAACTCACTCAAAATTGGATTGGCTCTAGGCCTTCGCAAGAGGTGATTAGAATAATCGAAGCCGCTGATGCAGCCATAGCTCCCGTATACAACATGCAACAAGTCATTGAAGATCCACATTTCATCGCAAGAGAGAGTTTCACCCACGTCGACGGGATTCTGATGCAGAATTTAGTTGCTCGAATGTCAAAAACACCAGGAAAAATCACCTCTGCCGGGCCTAAACTAGGCGAACACACAGCAGAGATTGTTAGCGAGATAAATGATAAGAAGTAATACAAGTCCAAAGAGATCTACGCTTGCTGTTCCTGGATCAAGTATAAAAATGCTTGAGAAAGCAAAAACCATTGAAGTAGATGAAATATTCTTGGATCTCGAAGACTCCGTTGCATTATCTGAAAAAACTCTTGCCAGAGAAAAGGTTGTTGGTGTACTGATTAATGGTGGATTCAAATCAAAAACCGTTGCTGTGCGTGTAAATGAACAAATCACTTCTATAGGAATTGAAGATGTCTCATCGATAGTTCTACAAGCTGGTAAATATCTTAATTCTCTGATTATTCCAAAAGTGGAATCAGCCGAACAAGTAAGAGATTTAAGCAAGAGACTTACTGAATTAGAAAAATCAGGAGAGCTCAATCCTGGATCAATAAGAATACAAATTCAAATTGAATCCGCGCTCGGGCTTTCTCGTGTCGGTGAAATCGCATCATCCTCTGATCGAATTGAAGCACTGATATTTGGTCCTGGAGATTTTGCGGCGAGTATCGGAATGCAAGTTATTCATATCGGCGAAAATCCCATTAACTTTCCAGGTGACGATGCTTATCACTACGTATTAATGTCAATTTTAATTGCAGCACGGGCAAATAATTTGATGGCCATCGACGGACCGTATTCGGATATCTCTAATATTGAAGGTCTGGTAAATCGATCAAGGCTTTCGGCGGCACTTGGCTACGACGGTAAATGGGTTATTCATCCAGGGCAAATTGAAACAGTTAATACAGCGTTTACTCCAAGCCAGGCGGCTTTTGATGGAGCTGCAAGAATAATCGAACATTTTGCTAACGAGTCAACCAACACAAATCAAAAAGGTGCGCTACTTTTCGAGGGAAAGATGATTGATGAAGCGTCCAGAAAAATGGCTGAAGGTTTATACGCAAAAGGAATTGCAAGTGGGTTAGTACCTTCAACACGAGGAGATGAAAATGGCTAAGCACGAAGCAGTACTGGGAAGGTTTCTCGAAGATTTCGTTGTTGGAGATTCTTATGAACATCCATTTGGTAGAACTATTAGTGAAACAGACTGTACGTGGTTCACACAATTAACATGTAACACGAATCAAAATCACTTCAATGCTCACTTGGCGCTTTCGAACCCTGTTTCGAATGGAAAAATCATCGTTAATTCAGGTTTAACCGTTGCAATCATCCTAGGAATCTCTGTCATAGACATGAGCCAAAATGCAGTAGCTAACCTTGGCTGGACTGATATCAAACTGACTCATCCCGTCTATGTTGGAGATACCCTGTATGCAGAGAGTATCTGTACAGGGGTTCGAGAGTCTTCTTCAAAACCTGACATGGGAATCATTTCGATGTTCACTCGCGGGTTAAACCAAGATGGTGTTGAAATCGTCACCTGGCATAGAAGTGTCATGATTCCAAAAAAGAGCTCCGGGATTGGACAGAACTACTTCCCCACTCCAGTTACCGGTCCCATTGAAGGCCGACTGAACTAATTATGAATTTGCCAAATGCTGCTCTGAGCGATTTGAGGATCGTTGAAGGCTCAGCATTTGTTGCAGCTCCATTGGGTGGATTAACTTTGGCGCAGCTGGGTGCTGATGTCATTAGATTTGATCACTTAAGCGGTGGTCTTGATTTCCACCGTTGGCCAGTGACTAATGAGAACCAGAGTTTGTTTTGGATTGGACTTAACCGAGGTAAAAGTTCAATTCAGGTGGATTTAAAATCAAGCAAGGGCAGAGAAATTGTTTCTGATCTGATAACCGCTCCGGGCAAAGACGCAGGAATATTTCTGACTAACTTACCTGCTAAGGACGAACTCAGTTACGAAGCACTCAAGAAGAAGCGACCTGATTTGATTATGGTTTCCCTCACGGGAAATTATGATGGCACAAGCGAAGTTGATTACACGGTGCATCCGGCTTTTGGATATCCATTAATAACAGGCCCATTGGGGTCGAATGCACCCGTGAATAGCGTGTTACCAACGTGGGATTTAATCCTGGGAAACATGGTTGCCATTGCAATCCTCGTAGCTGAAAGAAAAAGAAGAGCCACGGGTGAAGGAGAATTTATAAAGATTGCTCTTTCAGATGTAGCTCTATCAGTGGTTGGAGCTCTAGGCAGGTTATCACAAGCACATTTAGGAACCGAAAAGATTCAAGCCGATGGAAACTTTCTGTATGGAGCTTTTGGGGCCAACTTCACCACAAGAGATAATTTTGAAGTAATGATTGTCGGCCTCACTCCTAGGCAATGGGTTTCAATCAAGAATTCGTTAGACATCCAAGATGGGCTGAAGGAGATCGAAGAAAAACATGATGGAAATCTTGATCTTGAAGCTGATCGATACAGACTTAGAAGAGAAATATCTGAAGTCATTAGACCTGCTATTTCTGCGATTGATTTAAAGGATCTGAGTGAAATATTCAAGAAATTTAATGTAAGTTGGTCAAAGTATCAAACTTTCACAGAGCTTCTGGCGAATGACCCCCGTGCGTCAGAGGCAAACCCAATTTTTTCCGTGAAGGATCAAGAAGACATCGGAGAATTGCCAAATATTTCATCCCCAATACGCTTTGCAAATACGCATAACCTTGAGGCACAATCTGCTCACAAATTTGGGGCGGATACCGACGAAGTTCTCAAACGGATTCTTCAACTGGACCAAGGAGAAATTCAGGCCCTTAGAGATAGTAAATTAATCAACTAACCAAATCAGAAAAGGAATATCCATGATCACCAAAGTAAAAATGCCAAGACTCGGTGAGAACGTCAACTCCGTTTTCGTCGTAGAAATTAAAGCGGAACCTGGGCAACAGATTAATGCTGGTGACATTTTGCTTTCAGTAGAAACTGACAAAGCCACTGTTGATGTTGAATCACCAGTTGCAGGAGTCGTTATTGAGTTTTTAGTAAAACTTGATGATGAGATTGCACCAGGTTCTCCTTATGTCAGTATTGAAACTGCTTAGGAATTTCATTTTGACGCTTAGATTGTTGCTAGATTAGACCAGCAGCTACTTCATTAAGCCAAAAGTGTTCTCTAGAAATTCGCGACTAATTTCTATTACTTCTGATGGAGATCTCTGCCAGAGCGAATCAGGAAACTCATCACTACTAAAGATTTCGAGAACTATCGGCCCCTGATAGTTACTTGTTTTAAGGGTTTTAGCCAAAGTTACCCAGTCAACTTCACCTTCTCCAGGTATACCACGGTCAGCAAAACTTCGAGGTCCAGGATTAAGCCAATCCGAAACATGGACTGTCCCAACTAAATCCAATGTATTTATAAACTGTGAATAAATTTCGTACTCATCCCAGATATGCCATGTGTCAAAGACTAATTTAAAATTGTCGGCTCCTATTTTTGAGGCTAATTTGACCGAATTACTCCATGTACAAATAACTGTATCTGTATTCATCATAATTGGGTTCAGTGGTTCAAAAACAATCGTGATGCCAAAATCTTGTGCACACTTGGCCAGTCGTACATACGCGCCCTCAATATGCTCCATAGCCGATTTGTAATCTAAATTGTTGGCTGCTCCAGTAATTGTTAGCACCACCGGAGGATTTTTAGGCCATATAGAACCAACAAAAGAAAGTGAGTTTCTGAAGGCTTCTTCGCGTACTTTAAGATCTAAAATCTGTGGATTCAGTGAATCCGGAAGAAGTGCAT
This sequence comes from Actinomycetota bacterium, assembly GCA_009700025.1. Taxonomy (GTDB): domain Bacteria; phylum Actinomycetota; class Actinomycetes; order Nanopelagicales; family Nanopelagicaceae; genus Planktophila. The sequence continues at coordinate 63,166 of WLMW01000001.1, read as the reverse complement.
GGACTCTTGGAATAAAGCCTGTCACTATTAATCCCGCAGCTAGAACTTTTTCAATCTGTACGCGAGCAATTTCTAAATCTAAGGAGAGTTTTCTCTCGGCAATATCTATGCCTGTAATTCCCATTCTCAAAAAGAGATCGATCTCCTCCTCAATCGACAGGTGATAGGTCGTAAATTCAGAGACTGAGAATTGGTTCAATCAGACCAGCACCTTCCATTTTTTCCCACAGATCAGAAGGAAGCGGCAGGTCAAAATTTGCGATGTTGGACTCAATCTCAGCCAAATTGGCAGATCCATTCAGGACTGACACTACTGCTGGATGCCTCAGAGGAAACTGCAAAGCAGCAGCTGTTAGAGGGAGCCCATTCTCTTTTAGAAAATTACGAATCTTTTCTGCGCGGTGCAATATCTCAGCACTAGCTGGTTCGTAATCAAAATGTGCTCCAGGTATTGGATTGGCTAATATTCCAGAGTTATAGACTCCAGCAGCAACAATAGCGACACCTGTCTTGAGTGCAATCGGCAGTAGTTCTTGCTGAGCACTTTGATCTAAAAGGGTGAACCGTCCAGCGATTAATACTACGTCAAGATCTACTGCATTCATGATCGCTACTGCTGGTGCGCAATTATTTATTCCGATTCCAATAGCTTTAATAATCCCTTGTCGTCGCAAGTCATCTAAGACTGGAAAGACAACCTCTACTGCTTCTGTGACTAAATCATCCGGTTCGTGTATGTATACGATGTCAACGTGATCTAAATTAAGTCGAATTAAACTCTCTTCAAGTGAGCGCTTAATTCCGTCTGGTGTGTAATCAAATTCAGCCCTTATTTCTGGGTCTGAATCAGGCCATTTCGTCGCCTCTGGATTTCTACCTGGAGTAAGTACTCTTCCAACTTTTGTAGAGATAACAAATGGCTTGCTCGTCTGACTTAATATTCACCCTAACCTTGTCTCACCAACTCCTGATCCATACAAAGGAGCTGTATCAAAATAGTTCATGCCACTATTGAGTGCGCATTGCACTACATGATCGCTTTCTTGCTCGGATACTTTTTTAAAAAGGCCTGATAGCGGGGCCGTACCCAAGCTATACCGAGAAAGTTCGATTTCAGTCCCAGGAATTTCAACTAACTCTGAATGGTGAGGCATTCTAGAACTCTGACACAGGTGTTAAATCACCGCAAGAGCATCGAGTTCAGTTAGCTTGAAATCCATGCTGCGTGGTGGCCTGATGTCTGGATTTGGGTCTTCGAAGGTGTGGGGATCTACACTCCCCCCCATTGGCCACTAGGGCAACCTTCTAGGAGTAATAGATCTCGGCAAGCTATTTCGCATTGCGAGGCTCACCGCCTCCACTTACTCTTAGATATTGATTTGAGAGGCGGACATGATGAAGTACAAATCAGTCAAGGGTTTACTCACAAACGATGAGTCACTCATCCCTGTAACTTTTATCGATAAACTTGAAGATATTTTACACGGTTTTCTCGGAATTATATTGTTTGTAATCTCCGTATTGGCTGCTGGTTACAGCCTGCAACGACTAATTGAAACCCGCCCCTTTTTCCCTATAGGAATGATTCAGGGAATCAACGACATACTCTTTGTTGTTATCATTCTTGAGATTATGCGAACCGTAATCGTGCGATTTACAGATGGAATTTTCCAGTTGGATAACTTCTTAATCATCGGTGTCATTGCAGCGGTGCGACACATTCTCACCGTTGGAGCATCGCTAACTATGGAAAAAAGAAGACAACTGAGTATTTCAACCGCGCTCTGATGGAAATGGGCGTAAATACTGGAATCGTTTTGGCACTTGTCTTTGCCTTATTTTTAGCGCGTGCCGCCCGTACAAAAGGAGCTGCAAAGTAACGCTAAACATTAACGCTCATTCTCATGAGTTCTTACTGGTGGCGGGTGAAGGATTTGAACCTTCGAAGGCAGAGCCGGGGGATTTACAGTCCCCTCCCATTGGCCGCTCGGGCAACCCGCCAGGGTCGTACAAGTACTGCGGCAATTATGGATAGTGCGAAGGGAAAGGATACCTTAAGCCCGTAGGCACCAAAACCCAATTTATTGAGACCGCCTTTTCGAGTGAAGGAGCCCCCAGTGGCAGCAGATAGTAGTTTTGACGTAACCTCCAAAATTGATCGGATGGAGCTCGATAACGCAATTAATCAGGCAATCCGTGAAATCGATACTCGCTTTGATTTTAAAAATACTGGATCAAAGATTGAACTTGAAGGCGAGAAGATTTTAATCGAGGCCGATACTGAAGAGCGTGCTAAAGCCGCCCTTGATGTCGTCAAAGACAAGATGATTAAGCGTGGAGTTTCTTTGAAGCATTTGGATGCAGGTCAGCCACAGTTAAGTGGAAAGATTTACAAAATAGCAGCACCATTAAAAGAGGGCATTTCAACCGAGAATGCCAAAAAGATTGCGAAGATGGTGCGAGATGAGGGCCCAAAATCAGTTAAGACTCAGATTCAAGGTGACGAACTACGTGTAATTTCTAAAAGTCGCGATGATCTTCAGGACACAATGGCAATGATTAAAGATGGTGGCTGGGATTTTGCAGTTCAATTCACGAACTTTAGATAATTGAGTAAATATAAGCTTGGCCTGCTCTATGGTCTGTGTGCATATTTCTTCTGGGGATTTCTACCTATCTATTGGAAGCATATTGAAGGTGCGTCATCCTTTGAAATTCTTGCAAATAGAGGAATTTGGTCGCTGATTCTTTGTGTCGGCCTGCTTGCATTTCGCAAACAACTCAAACGAACTCTTTCCATTATAAAAACAAAGCGAATGTTTTCAATTCTTGCAATTTCATCTGGTTTGCTCACGATCAATTGGGGAGTATTCATTTGGGCAGTTGGTGCTAATCGAGTTGTTGAAAGCGCGCTCGGCTATTACATTGCTCCATTACTCAATGTCTTGTTTGGAATCATTATCTTTAGAGAGTCTCTGCGCAAGCTTCAGTGGATAGCGGTTTCACTTGGCACAATTTCAGTTCTAGTAATTACTTATGAGTATGATCAATTTCCTTGGGTTGCCTTTACTTTGGCGCTTTCTTGGGGCACGTATGGTTTAGTCAAGAAAAAGATTGATCTAGGTGCCTTAGAGTCCTTAGCAATTGAGACACTTATTGCATTCATACCAAATGTGGTATTTCTTTTCTACATTGAAGGTAATGGCAGCGCACAGTTTGGGCATGGAGTCTCAGTCACCATCCTGCTTGCTTTGGCTGGAGTAGCAACCGTAATTCCACTGCTTTTCTTTAATGGTGCAGTCGTAAGACTTCCACTCTCAACATTAGGACTTCTCCAGTACATAACACCAACAATCTTCTTTCTTTTAGGCGTTTTTTTATTCAACGAAGATATGTCGACCGGGAAGGTAATAGGGTTTGGGTTTATTTGGGCAGCCCTAATTGCGTTGAGTTTTGATCTGTTAAAATCAAGTCGAACGGTCGATAACCGCGTCGCATAGCGACATCAATGCACCCGTTGCATCACAAATCGGTAATGGTCCAAGTGCAAGGCGCGCTTCTTTTGCAACCTGATGTAACTGCTCACGTGATTCATCAAGGGCTCTGTGACCACGCAGAGTTGTAAGCACTTGTTGTACAGTATTTTCGTCTTCAATCGGAGCAGATAGCAATTGTTGTAAATCGCGATCAGCAGAATCAGTTGATTTCATTACATTTAAAGTGACCAAAGTTGGAACACCTTCGCGTAAATCTGTTCCGGGGGTCTTGCCTGATTGATTTGATTCACTTGCAATATCGATAACATCATCAGCCAACTGAAAAGCCACTCCGATTTTTTCGCCAAACCGTGTGACAGTGTCAGTTATGTCTAGGGGTGCACCTGAAATCATTCCACCATAGCGAGCACTTGCAGCGATTAAAGAGCCAGTCTTATCTGCAACCACTTTCAAATAATGTTCAAGAGGGTCTTGACCGGGATTGGGTCCCTGCGTTTCCATAATTTGGCCAATAACTAAACGTTCAAAAGTGCGTGCTTGTAAACGCACGGCTTCAGCACCGAGATCAGCTAATAAATCTGAAGACTTTGCAAAGAGAAAATCCCCTGTCAAAATCGCAATGGTATTTCCCCATCGAAAGTTAGCACTTTCTACTCCTCTGCGAAGTGGAGCCTGATCCATAACATCATCGTGATACAAAGTTGCCAGGTGAGTAATTTCGCAAGCCACAGCGGCGGCAATAACCCGTTGACCTGCTGGCTTGCCAAACTGAGCCGTTAATAGGGTTAATAGCGGGCGTAATCGCTTGCCACCGGCTGCGACTAAGTGGTGAGCGGTCTCATCGACAAATGGATACTCGCTTTTGGTATGGCTGAGCAGTAGCGCCTCGACTTGAGCCATCTGCTCAATTAATATCGCCTCAAGCTCTGGCGCAACATTAGGAATGCCAAAAGATGACATTAGCGAATAAACGTCGCGAGATTTGTAATGAAGCTAAGTAGCGGAGCTGGATAGATACCAAGTGCGAAAGTGACAACCGTTGAAAAGATTATCGTAATGCGTGTCAGTGCCGATGGAATCTCAACGCTGGTGCCATCTTGCACTGAATCTGTAAAGAACATTAAAACAATCACACGAATATAGAAAAATGCTGCAATCGCACTTGAAAGCACACCCGCGATTACAACACTTTTAGCTCCACTTTCATACGCTGCGGAAAAGATTGAAAACTTTCCGATGAAACCACTTGTTAGTGGAATTCCAGCAAAAGCTAACAAGAAGCCCGCAAAAGTTGTTGCAATCCAAGGTGAGCGCTTGCCAAGACCTTTCCAGCGATTTAGATCTGTGACCTCTCCCCCCGCATCGCGAACTAAAGTAACTATTGCAAATGCTCCAACTGTTGCAACACCGTATGCAAATAAGTAGAAGATTGATGCATCTAGTCCAGCTTTATTCAAAGCAATAACACCTGCCAGCAAGAAACCTGCATGTGCAATTGATGAATAAGCCAACATGCGCTTAACATCGCGCTGAGCAATTGCCACGAGTGAACCAAAGAGCATAGTTATGATTGCAATTGCAGATAACAAAGGGGTCCATGACCACTGTGCATTTGCAAAAACCGTATAGTAAATACGAAGCATTGCACCGAACGCAGCGACCTTGGTCGCTGCTGCCATGAAACCTGTTATTGGAGTTGGCGCACCTTGATAAACATCAGGTGACCAAGCATGGAATGGAACTGCACCGACTTTAAAGAGCAGGCCAATTGAAACAAAGGCCATTCCAATCAAAAGCAATACGTCATTTCCACTACCGCCTACAACTGATTCACGGATTCCGGCGAAAGTAACTGACGCTGAATAACCATATAAATAAGCCATTCCAAAGAGGAAAAATGCTGATGAAAAAGCGCCGAGCAAGAAGTACTTAAGAGCGGCTTCTTGTGATGCCAATCTGCGACGCCGGGATAATCCCGCCATGAGATAAAGCGGTAATGAAAGCATTTCAAGAGCAACAAACAGGGTGATGAGGTCACTTGAAATCGGGAAGAGCATCATTCCTGAGATTGCAAAGAGAGTGAGTGGATAAACCTCAGTTACTTGATTACCACTTTGAACTGCATGACGTTCTTCATCTGAACCTGGCAGGGATGCAGCTAAAGCGGTGAAGTGATCAGTGTCAGCAATAACAAATACTGAAATAATTGCAATGATCAGAATTGATGCTTGCAATAATACAGCTGGACCGTCAATAACAACCGAACCTGCAGCGGCAGTGAGTGATTGTTCATTGCGTATCTTCCACACTTGCACGAGAGACAAGATTAAGGTTCCAAGAGTAACGCTCAACTGGGTTATCGCACGAAGTCCTTTAGAAACAAAAGCCTCTACAAGCACACCAATTAATGCGCCACCAAGGAGTATTAGTATTGGTGATAAAAGTGTGTAGTTCAGAACCGGCGCTGTAAATACCATTATTTTTCCCCACTAGTTGGAACAGGGTCACTAAAGCCCAGTTGAGCAATGACATGTGTTGCTGCTGGGTTGATTACATTGAGCAGTGGTGATGGATAGAAGCCCAAAGCAATAATTATCGCAATTATAGGAGCAATAGCAATTTTTTCACGAAGATTTAAATCGCTTAAGTTTTCATTGCCCGGAGTAGTCGGTCCATGGAGCGCTTTCTGTACTGGAATTAAAATGTACAAAGCAGCTAAAACTATTCCAAATGTGGCTATCACCGCATGAACTGGATAACGGGTGAAAGTTCCCACTAGAACTAAAAACTCGCTAACAAAACTAGAGAGTCCAGGGAGTGCAAGTGAGGACATGCCAGCTATGAAAAACATCCAGGCCATAACTGGGGTGATGCGCTGCAAACCACCGAAATCTGCAATTGTTGAAGATCCTCTACGAGAGATCATCCAGCCTCCAACTAAGAAGAGCGCGGCAGTAGAAAAACCATGATTAAACATATATAACGCTGCCCCGCTATAGCCTTGTGAGGTCATAGCAAAGATTCCCATGGTGATAAATCCGAAGTGAGATATCGAGGTAAATGCGATGAGGCGCTTTAGATCTCGTTGCCCGATGGCAAGAATTGCACCATAAACAATCGAAATTACTGCTAAAACTAAAATCAATGGCGTGAATGTTCTGCTGGCTTCTGGAAAAAGCGTTAAGCAGTATCGAATCATTCCAAAAGTGCCAACTTTATCCAGCACGCCAAGCAAGAGAACTGAAGTACCAGGTGTCGCTGAATCCGCCGCATCAGGTAACCATGTATGGAGCGGCCATAGTGGAGCTTTAATTGCAAAAGCAATAAAGAAACCTAAAAAGAGAAGATTCTGAGTCGTTGAACTCATTTCAAGTTGTGAAAGTGCCTTTAAATCGAACGTGTGGCCGCCTTGTGCGCCTGACATTACATACAGAGCAATAATTGAGGCCAACATTAAAAGCCCACCGAAGAGACTATAAATCAAAAACTTAACTGCAGCAGCTGCGCGTTCTCCTGAACCATAGCCTCCGATAAGGAAATACACTGGAATGAGCATTGCTTCAAAGATTACATAGAAAAGGAAAACATCAGTTGCAGCAAAAACTCCAATCATCATTGTTTCTAGAACGAGAATAAGAATATAGAAACTCTTTATGCTCCAACGTCCACCATGGGATTCATTCCAGCCGGCAAGGACAACTACTGGTGCCAGAATCGTTGACATTAAAATTAGAACTAGGGCAAGACCATCAATTCCGAGTGCATAATTGATTCCAAAGGATGGAATCCAGGAATACTTTTCTATAAATTGAAGTTCAACATTATCGCGCTGAAAATTAACGGCCATGGCAATCGTGGTTCCCATGACAATAAGGGTTGTTATAAATGCAGTTTGCTTAATCAACTTCTCGTTTGCTTTTGGAACTAGAGCAACTGCCACCGAGCCTGCCAAAGGCAAGGCCATTAGGAGTGTTAACCAGATCATTATTGAGTCACCACCCAAATCGCTGCGATAAGTGCAACAGCACCAACCAAAATTAATGCTGCATAGCTACGTACAAAACCACTCTGAACCCCACGCAGAGATGCACCTGATCCCATGGCTGCCCGACCTACCGTGCGGACTGCACCATCAATAACTGAGTCATCGGTTCTCACCAAGATCTTGGTTAGAACTTGGCCCGGGCGCATGAATACCGATTCATTGAATCGATCTTGCAACAAGTCTTGGCGAGCTATACGTGTAAAAATCGAAACATTCTCTGGGGCAACATCAGAGACTTGATTCCGTGAATACTTCAGGAAGGCAATCGCAACTCCAATTGCCACCATCGTTAGAGCGAGCCCCGAAACAACAATTGGTGAAAGAAGTTCTTCGTGCTCACCATGGTTTTCAAAGAGTGGTGACAGCCAATTAACTAAAGCATTGCCATGGCTTAGTAAATAACCAGAAGTAACTGAGCCAATAGCCAAAATTGCCATTGGTAACCACATCAACCACGGAGATTCGTGTGGATGCGCCTGATCATCCCAGCGTGATTTTCCAGTGAAAGTAAGAATCATTACACGTGTCATATAAAACGCAGTAATACTCGCACCTAACAAAGTGACGCTTCCAAGAATTATTCCTTTTATGCCACCAGAATTAAATGCAGTTTCAATAATCATATCTTTTGAATAAAAACCAGCAAATGGGGGAACTCCCAGAATTGCTAGATAACCAAGACCAAATGTTGCAAAAGTTATTGGCATAAACTTTCGAAGTGCTCCATATTTGCGCATGTTGACTTCATCATTCATTCCGTGCATGACTGAGCCAGCACCAAGGAACATTCCAGCTTTGAAGAATCCATGTGTGAGCAAGTGCATGATTGCGAATGCATAACCAACTGGGCCCAGGCCGGCACCTAAAATCATGTAGCCAATCTGAGACATGGTCGATGCAGCAAGTGCCTTTTTAATATCATCTTTAGCGGTACCAATAAGGGCACCAAACATCAAAGTAACGGCTCCAACAATAACAACCAATAACTGTGCAGTTGGGGCTGCATCAAAGATGAAGTTAGAGCGAGTAATTAAGTAAACACCTGCTGTCACCATCGTCGCCGCGTGGATGAGCGCTGATACTGGTGTTGGTCCAGCCATCGCATCTCCCAGCCATGCCTGCAACGGGAATTGGGCAGATTTTCCAGTAGCAGCAACCAACAACATTATTCCGATACCTGTAAGAGCCGCAGTTGATGTGTGCTCTACCGCAGCTTTAACACCAGTGAAGGAAACTGTTCCCATCGTTGCAAAAGCGATCATGATGGCAAAAGAGAGCCCCATGTCACCAACGCGGTTCATGACAAAAGCTTTCTTAGAAGCTGTTGCATATGCAGGCTTTTGATTCCAAAAACCAATCAATAGATAGGAAGCTAGACCTACACCTTCCCACCCAACATAAAGGTTGAGGTAACTATCGCCCAAAACAAGCAACAACATTGCGGCAATAAAAAGATTTAAGAAAGCGAAGAAACGTCGGCGATCAGGGTCATGCGACATATATGAAATTGAATAAACATGAATGAGCGTTCCAACTCCGGTGATTAGTAGTACAAAGCAAATGGAAAGTTGATCAAGCATTAACCCAGCATCAATTTTAAAAGATCCGACTGAAATCCACTCAAATAGTTTTTGTGAAATTGGACGCTGCTCATTTGAACGGCCAAGCATCAAGGAAAGTTGGTAAAGACCAACAAAGAATGAGGATGCTGATAGTGCAGTTGCAAGCAGGTGTCCCCACTTATCGCTGCGTCGTCCAGCAAGTAGAAGTATTGCCGCACCGGCTAGCGGCAAGGCAATCAAATAAACGAGGCTGTTTGAAATCATCACAGTTATCGTTTCAATAAACTAGCATCATCAACAGATGCTGATCGACGTGAGCGATAAATTGTCACAATGATTGCTAATCCCACTACAACTTCACACGCGGCTACTACCATGGTGAAGAATGCAATCACTTGTCCATTGAGATCACCATTAATGCGAGAAAAAGTTACAAATGAAAGATTCGCTGCGTTAAGCATGAGTTCAATACACATGAAAACTACTATCGCATTGCGCCTCACAACGACGCCGACTGCACCGATAGTGAAAAGTAGCGCTGAGAGATAGAGGTAATTGGCGGCATCCATTTACTTCTCCTCCTCGACGCTGGTATCGATCGTCCCAAGTTCAAAACTGGATGACTCTAAAACATCTCCACGCGCTTTAAGGCTGGCATTTACTGATGCTGCAGCTGCGGTCCCATCGGGCAATAGTGCAGGTACATCCACAGCGTTGTGTCGGGCAAAAACGCCGGGTGCCGGAAGACCTGCAGTGGTTGCCAGGGACTCTCCGCGAAACCTAGCAATCGAAAGTTGGCGTTGTGTTGGCCGCTCTTGTACTCGCTGATGATGCGCTAAAACCATTGCACCTAATGCCGCAGTAATAAGAAGTGCGGAGACAACTTCAAATGGCCAAACAAATGTTGAGAAAAGCAGACGTGCAATACCTTGCACGTTTCCATCGGCGTTCACGCCTTCTACCCCGACTGCGGTACGACCAAGAGTTGCACGACTCAACAGAGAAATCATGAGTCCGCCAAAACCTACTGCTGCCGTAATTGCGATGGGGCGCAAACCACGAATTGTTTCAGTAAGGGAATCCGAAGAATCAACACCAACCAGCATAAGTATGAAGAGGAAGAGCATCATAACTGCGCCTGTATAAACAACAATCTGAACTATTCCAAGAAATGGAGCTCCTTCTGCAATATAAAAAATTGCCAAAGCAACCATTACGAAAGCCATCAAGATTGCAGAGTGAACTGCCTTCTTAACTAACAGCATTCCTAAAGCCGCAATCAGAGTTAATGGTGCGAGAATCCAGAAAAGAGTTGCTTCAGGCGCGGCAGTCTGACCAACTTGTAAGGCTAAATCATTCATTTATTCACATCCTGCGAGGGGTGTGCTTGTGTTACTTCGCCCTTGTAATAATTAGTGTCATTCATATCTGGATACATCGGATGGGGAGGCATCAACATTCCAGCTCGCAGTGGGCCAAGTAAATCATCTTTTTCAAAGATAAGTTTTTCTCGTGAATCATCTGCGAGTTCATACTCATTTGTCATTGTTAATGCGCGAGTTGGACATGCTTCAATACATAGACCGCAGAAAACACAGCGGAGATAATTTATTTGGTAAACCTTGCCGTAGCGCTCCCCGGGCGACATGCGATTTTCTTCGGTGTTATCTGCACCTTCAACATAAATGGCATCAGCTGGACATGCCCATGCACACAGTTCACAACCAATGCACTTTTCTAACCCATCTGGGTGGCGATTGAGCTGATGGCGGCCGTGAAAACGCTCTTGTGTAGGAGCTTTAACTTCAGGGTATTCAACAGTTTCAGGCTTCTTAAAGATGGTTGAAAAAGTCACCCAAAAGCCTTTAGCGTGACCAAGGAACCCGACCGACCCGGGTTGATCGACTTGTGTGAACTCAACTTTCTTAAGATCACGATCGTTATTTTTGAATGCTTCGATTTCAGCCACGGTCAGAGCCCTTCTTTGGTGCAGAGACATTGATAGAAGAGATGTTCATTGGAAGTTCCGGAACGGCAAAACTTGGAGCAGAAGAATCATCAACAATTGCTTTAATCTTCTTATTTTTAGCATTATCAAATCCGATATTTACTAACATAACCAGTAGCACAACTACGCTTGCAAACCCAACAACGTAAATACGTGGTGCACTTTGCAAAGACAATAGGCGCAGAGTCGCAACTACCAAAATCCAAACAATCGAGACTGGAATCAAAATTTTCCAACCGAACTGCATGAATTGGTCGTAACGCAAACGCGGCAAAGTTCCACGTAGCCAAACGAATACAAAGAAAAAGACCAAGACTTTTGAGAAGAACCAGATCGCAGTGAACCATCCACCAAGCCAGTTTTCGGTAAATCCTAGGAACGGCGGAGCGTGGTACCCACCAAGAAATAACGTTGTGGCAAGAGCTGATACTGCAATGATGTTGACGTACTCAGCCAAGAAAAAGAGTGCGAATTTAAGTGATGAATATTCTGTGTGGAAACCGCCAACGAGTTCGCCTTCAGCTTCAGCTAAATCAAATGGTGCACGGTTGGTTTCACCGACCATTGAAATAGCATAAATAACAAAGGATGGGAACAAAACAACGGCATACCAAGTGTTTGATTGTGCTGCCACAATATCTGAAGTTGACATCGAGCCTGCATAAATAAATACGGCAACCAATGAAAGACCCATTGCGATTTCATATGAAATGACCTGTGCGCTTGAGCGAAGACCACCAAGAAGTGGATATGTTGAACCTGATGACCAGCCGGCCAAAATAATTCCATACACTCCAACGGATGCAATCGCTAAAACGTAGAGAACTCCAATTGGCAGATCAGTTAATTGCATTGCAGTTTGCCGGCCAAAGAGATTAACTGGCCCGGTAATTGGTATGACGGCAAATGACATAAAGCAAGTAGTAGCGCTGATAATCGGTGCAAGAATGAAAACTACTTTATCGGCAGCTGCCGGAATGATGTCTTCCTTGAGTGCGAGTTTCACGCCGTCGGCAAGTGCTTGAATCAAACCAAATGGACCAACACGGTTAGGTCCTGGTCGTTGCTGCATACGACCAACTAAACGCCGTTCTCCCCAAACAGAAAGAAGCGTTAAAACAACACAGAAAATAAAGACAAGTAATGCTTTGACGGTGATTAACCAACCTGGATCGTTACCTATTAGTTCTGCAGTTTTCATAACTTCACCACCGTAACTACTGCGCCATGTCCTGCGCCTAGGTTTACAAGTAACTGAGAGCCAAGTGAATTTCGAGGCGCCCAAATTGCATCGTCATGAATATCTTCTACTAACGCCGGCAAAGTTACTGAACCTTGAGTGGTGGAAATCTTTAAGAGATTACCATCAGTTATACCTAACGCCTGTGCACGGCTTGGAGAAATGACGGCGACTGTTTGGCGTGCAGTGCCAGCAAGATTTTCTTCACCTTTTTGTAAAGTTCCGAGATCTAACAGGCGACGCCATGAGTTAAGAATGAATTGATCACTATTAAGATTTGAGCTTTGTGATGCAGGCACAGCTTGCATTGATACACGCGCACCATCCCATTTTCCTAATGTTGAAATCTCTTTCGCTGCAGAAGTGACTGTGCTCAGATTGAGTGAGGCTCCCATAGCATCGGCAATCATTGAAAGGATACGAAGGTCACTACGGTTGAGTGAATCACTTACTGCGGCATCAAATGAACGTGCGCGGCCTTCCCAATTCAAAAATGACCCACTCTTTTCGGTAATTGCCGCGACTGGTAAAACGACGTCTGCTCGTAGAGTTACTTCACTTGGTGCAATCTCAAGTGAAACTACAAAAGCTTTATCGAGTGCAGCTAATGCATCCGCGCTATTGACTCCATCAAGTGGATCAACCCCACCAACTAGAAGCGCCCCAATGGCACCTGTACTTATACCGGCATAAATCTCATCGCTGCTGCGGCCATTATCTGATGGAAGCGACGAAACACCCCAGAGCGCCGCAATATCCACTCTGGCTGCAGGATCTTGAACTGGACGCCCACCTGGCAAGAGGTTGCCTATTGCTCCAGCCTCTAATGCTCCGCGCTCACCTGCACGTCGAGGAATCCAAGCAATTTTTGCACCGGTTGAATCTGCAAGAGCCGCAACCGCGCTCAATGCACCAGCGCTTTCTGATGCTCGCTCTCCTACAAGGATTACAGATAAAGAAGTTAGAGCTTGTTTAGCAATAGCCGAAGCTTCTTGACCTGGTGCAACTTTTATAAAATCACCCTTTAGTTTTTCAACTCCGATAGATAATTTGCTGGCAATAGCAGAAACTTTCAAAGCCCGTTTACGGAACTGCTTATTCAGACGTAAGAAAACAATCGGTGATTCTTCCTCAGGTTCAAAGCCCACTAAAAGCACGTGATCGGCGCGGTCGATATCGCGATATGTTGTTGATGACCCAACCACATGTGCAGCTAAAAATTCACGCTCTTCATTGGAAGAGATACGTGAGCGGAAATCAATATCATTTGTTCCAAGTGCAATTCTTGCAAACTTGCTATAACCATATGCGTCTTCATGTGTTGCACGACCACCAACTAGAACAGCAGAAGTATTTTCTTGTAAGCCTTTAGCTGCAGCAGCCAAAGCTTCTGGCCATGAGGCTTGAACTAGCTCACCAGAAGCATCGCGGATTAATGGATGAGTCAGGCGATCAACAGCAGTGACATATTTAAATGCCCATCTGCCTTTGTCGCAGTTCCACTCTTCATTAACCGATGCATCATCACCGGCAAGACGGCGAAGAGTTTTTCCTCGACGAACATCGGTGCGCATATCACAGCCTGATGCACAGTGTTCACATGCCGACGGTGTTGATACTAAATCGAATGGGCGTGCACGAAAACGATAAGAAGCACCAGTTAGCGCGCCAACCGGACATATCTGTACGGCGTTACCTGAGAAATATGATTTAAATGGAGCTTTTTCATAAATGCCAACTTGCTGAAGCGCACCGCGTTCATTCAGAGTAATAAAAGGATCGCTGGCAATTTGATCGGAAAAACGAGTACAGCGCGCACATAAAACGCAACGTTCGCGATCAAGTAAAACTTGTGAAGAGATGTTCACTGGTTTTTCAAACGTACGCTTTACGCCTTCAAAACGCGTTTCACTGCGGCCAGTACTCATCGCTTGATTCTGTAGCGGGCACTCACCACCTTTATCGCAAACGGGACAATCTAATGGGTGATTAATTAGTAAAAGCTCCATCACACCTTTTTGTGCCTTATCAGCGACTACAGAAGTCAGTTGAGTTTTTACAATCATTCCTGGCTCAACAGGAATCGTGCATGATGCTTGTGGTTTTGGAAATGCGCGACCATTAATTTCAATATCAACTAAACATTGACGGCAAGCTCCCACTGGATCAAGAAGTGGATGATCACAAAAACGTGGAATTTGAATTCCAAGCTGCTCAGCCGCACGAATTACTAATGTTCCCTTTGGAACGCTGACTTCAAAACCATCGATTACAACGGTGATCAAGTCGGTGATTTCTGAAGTAGTCATTTAAGCTCCCGCTCCAACAAATAAAGTTGACGCGACTGGATCAAATGGGCAACCACCATGAGTTATGTGTGCAATATATTCGTCACGGAAATACTTAATCGATGAAGTAATTGGACTTGTTGCACCATCACCTAGTGCGCAGAAAGAACGGCCCATGATGTTGTCGCAAAGATCAAGTAGCTTTGCAAGATCTGCTTCAGTTCCTTTTCCAGCTTCTAAGTCGCGCAGAATCTGTACTAACCACCAAGTGCCTTCACGACAAGGAGTGCACTTGCCGCAAGACTCGTGCTTATAAAACTCAGTCCATCGCAGAACGGCACGCACAACGCATGTTGTTTCATCAAATATCTGCAAAGCTTTTGTACCTAACATCGAACCTGCTGCAGCCACTCCTTCATAATCCAATGGAGTATCGAGGTGCTCTTGTGTGAATATTGGCGTTGATGAGCCACCAGGTGTCCAAAACTTCAAGGTATGACCATTGCGAATTCCGCCAGAAAGCTCAAGGATTTCGCGAAGTGTTATACCTAATGGGGCTTCAAACTGGCCTGGATTATTTACATGGCCCGAAAGTGAATACAGCGTTGTTCCCTTGCTTTTTTCTGTACCCATTGATTGATACCACTCCGCACCATTGGCAACTATCGCAGGGACTGCAGAGATTGATTCGACGTTATTAACAACGGTTGGGCGTGCATACAAACCTGCAATCGCCGGGAATGGCGGACGCAATCGTGGTTGACCACGGAAACCTTCAAGTGAATCCAAAAGTGCAGTCTCTTCACCGCAGATGTAAGCACCGGCTCCAACGTGAAGAACTAAATCTATTCCATTTCCAAGATGACCTGCTCTGTAAGCATCTTCAATTGCTTGATTGACGCGACGGACGACATGCGTGACTTCACCGCGAATATAAATAAATGCATGTTTAGCACGAATCGCGTGACAAGCGATGATGCATCCTTCAATTAACACATGAGGATTTGCCATGAGCAAAGGTGTGTCTTTACATGTACCTGGTTCAGATTCATCGGCGTTTACAACTAAGTAGTGATCTTTATTATCACCTTGTGGAATAAAGCCCCACTTCATTCCAGTTGGGAAACCTGCTCCACCACGTCCGCGTAAACCCGAGTTTTTAACTAATTGAATTACAGCATCTGGATCCATCGCTAAAGCTTTTTGTGAAGCTTTATACCCTCCATGGCGCGTATAAGCCTCAATCGTGAAAGAGTCTTTCTCATCCCAATGTGCAGAAAGTACTGGCGCTAATTTCGTCATTACTTGCCCTCTTTCGAAATCTTTAAACCAAGAAGTGTTGGCTCGCCCGCTTGAACACCTTCGTGTGCTTTTCCATCATTGATTCCTGCAAGAACCGCTGATGCTTCTTTCCATGTAACCAAAGAGTTTGGTCCACGTGTTGGCGGCTTTGGATTTCCGCTGCGCATTGAATCAACCAAATCTTTAGCTGATTCCACAGTTTGATTGTCATAGAACTCCCAGTTAGCCATGACGACTGGTGCGTAATCACAAGCGGCATTACATTCAATGTGTTCAAGGGAGACTTTTCCATCTTCAGTAACACCATCATTTTCGACACCTAAGTGCGCTTTTAGCCCTGCAAATATGGCGTCGCCACCCATTACTGCGCATAAAGTATTTGTGCATACGCCAACATGATATTCACCAACGGACCTACGCTTGTACTGTGTATAAAAAGTTGCAACTGCAGATACTTCTGCCGACTCAAGCGAGAGAAGTTTTGCAATTAATTCAATACCTTCACCATTAACAAAACCAACGCGAGATTGAACAAAGTGTAGTAACGGCATAATCGCTGAGCGAGAGCGAGGGTATCGCTTGATAATTGAATCCATTGTTGCAAGATCTTCTTGTGAGTAAGCCATTAGCGGTCAACGCCTCCCATAACAGGATCAATCGAAGCAACTGCGCCAATAATGTCGGCAATCATTCCGCCTTCACTCATTGCAGATGTCGCCTGCAAGTTATTAAAAGATGGTTCGCGAAAATGCATTCGGTAAGGACGTGTACCGCCATCGGACACGACATGTGCACCGAGTTCTCCACGTGCAGACTCGATTGCTTGATAAACCTGTCCAGCTGGAACGTAGAAACCTTCAGTAACTAACTTGAAGTGATGAATCAATGACTCCATTGATGTACCCATAATTTCACGGATATGGTTAAGTGAATTACCAAGTCCATCACCACCAAGTGCTAACTGTGCTGGCCATGCAATTTTTTTATCTGCCACCATCACTGGTGCACCTTCTAGGGCTTCCAATTTGTCAACTGCTTGCTCAATGATGCGAAGTGACTGCTCTAATTCATTCATCCGAATTAAGAATCGTCCATATACATCGCATGTATCAGCGGTAATGACATCAAAGTTGTAGTTTTCATAACCACAATAAGGTTGCACCTTCCGCAAATCCCAAGGCAGGCCAGTAGCACGGAGTACTGGTCCGGTTACTCCAAGAGTTGTTGCACCAGCCAAATCTAAGTAGCCAATTCCCTGGGTTCGCTTTAACCAAATTGAATTTCCAACCAACAAAGAAGTGTTGTCCTTGAAGTTTTTGCGCATCTGCTTAACTGCCTGGCGAATCTTTGGTAGCGCACCTTCTGGTAAATCTTGTTGGACTCCACCTGGGCGGATATAGGCCATATTCATGCGTAAACCAGAGATCATTTCAAAGAGATCTAAAACAATTTCACGCTCACGGAATGCAAAGAACATGGGAGTAATTGCACCAAGTTCGAGAGCACCGGTTCCGAGGGCGACCATGTGTGATGAAATTCGATTGAGCTCCATCATCATCACACGAATAACACTTGCCCGTTCTGGAACATCATTAGTGATACCAAGAAGTTTTTCTACCGCTAAGCAATATGCGGTTTCATTGAAAATTGGACCTAAGTAATCCATGCGAGTTACAAAAGTTGTGCCCTGGGTCCAATTGCGGAACTCCATGTTCTTTTCAATTCCAGTATGCAAATATCCGATTCCACAACGAACTTCAGTGACGGTTTCACCTTCAAGCTCAAGAATCAAACGAAGAACGCCATGTGTTGAAGGGTGCTGTGGTCCCATGTTGACAACAACTCGCTCTTCTTTAGTGGATCCAATTTCTTGGACCAGCGAATCCCAATCTCCACCAGTAACGGAGAAAACCGTGCCCTCAGTTGTTTCGCGAGATGGTGCGTATGGATCAAATGTTGTCATTTGTAACTCCGGCGATCATTTGGTGGAGGAGTAGTTGCGCCTTTGTACTCAACTGGAATTCCACCTAGTGCATAATCTTTGCGTTGTGGGTGACCTTGCCAATCATCTGGCATCAAAATTCGAGTTAATCCTGGGTGGCCGTCAAAAATAATTCCAAACATGTCAAAAGTTTCACGTTCATGCCAGTTGTTTCCTGCCCACACCTCAACTAAAGATGGAATATGTGAATCTGAATCAGAGACACATACTTCAAGACGAATGCGTCGGTTATTAGTCATTGAAAGAAGCGGATAAACGGCAACAAGTTCACAACCGATGTTTTCTGGATAATGAATCCCTGAAACACCCATACACATTTCAAACTTTAGAGAATCTCGCAAAACAAATGCAACCTCAACGAGTTTTTCACGCTTGACATGCAAAGTCAGTTCGCCGCGGTCGACAACAATGCGCTCTATAGCTTGTGAAAATGCAGGATAGGCACGCTCTAAATCGTCAGCAACATCATCAAAATATCCGCCAAATGGGCGCTCTGATGAGCCAGTGGATGCCGCGGTGCGCACAAGGCCACCGTAGCCAGAGGTATCTCCAGTTCCACGTGCACCAAACATTCCTGAGTCAGTCATTTATGCGAGCAGACCCTTCATTTCGTGAGTTGGCTTTGCGTTCATGGCTGCGAGCTCAACTTCTTTAATCACCTGTGCGCGGTTAGCTCCCAATTTTTCAACATTAATCTTTTCGTGCAGTTTTAAAATTGCATCCATCAACATTTCAGGACGTGGAGGGCATCCAGGTAAGTAAATATCAACAGGAACTACGTGATCAACGCCTTGCACAATTGCGTAGTTATTAAACATTCCACCTGATGAAGCGCAGGCTCCCATCGCAAGAACCCATTTAGGTGCTGACATTTGATCGTAAATTTGGCGAAGAACTGGAGCCATCTTGTTAGAAACTCGACCAGCGACAATCATTAAATCAGCCTGTCGTGGTGATGCGCGGAAAACTTCCATTCCAAAACGCGAGATATCATATTTTGCAGCAGAACCGACTGCCATCATTTCAATTGCGCAACATGCAAGACCAAAGGTCGCCGGCCACAGAGAGTTCTTTCGCATGTAGCCTGCAAGTTTTTCAACTGTAGTTAAAAGAAAACCACTTGGAATCTTCTCTTCTAGACCCATTCTTTAATCCCATTCCAATCCGCCGCGGCGCCACACGTATGCATATGCAACAAAGACCGTACCGATAAAGATTGCCATTTCAACCAAACCAAAAATGCCTAAGAAATCAAAAGTCACTGCCCATGGATAAAGAAATACGATTTCAATATCAAAGATAATGAAAAGCATTGCGGTTAAAAAATATTTAACTGGGAAACGTCCACCTTCGGCTGCCTGCGGTGATGGCTCGATTCCGCATTCATAAGCATCCAACTTTGCCCGGTTGTATCGAGCTGGTCCCGCTAACGCCCCTGCCGCGACAGAGAATATGGCAAAGCCGAAACCAATCGCCCCTAGCACCAGAATTGGCACGTATGGATTTGATGTGGATATCACGAGTGAAATCTTAGGGTCGGATGGCCTATGCCAATGACCGCTAGCCCTTAATGCCGCTGTGAACTGCAACAACCCCAAAGGTGAGATTTTTCCAGGAGACTGACATCCATCCCGCCAACTTCATCGCCTCGGCTAACCCAGCCTGATCGGGCCAAGCACGAATGGACTCAGCTAAATACACGTAGGCATCCGGGTTGGATGCGGTTTTTCGGGCAATTGCTGGCAGGGCTCGCATTAAATAGCCCATGTATAGGCCTCGAAAAGGAGCCCATGTGGGGTGGGAGAACTCTACGACCACCATTCGACCCCCTTTTTTCGTCACTCGAAGCGCTTCTGCGAGCGCAGTTGGGTAGTCAACCGTGTTCCGCAGGCCAAAAGAGATTGTTGTGACGTCAAAACTGTCGGCATCAAAGGGGAGATTGAGGGCATCTGCCTTTGAGAAATTCAGGTAGGGACGGGATTTACGGCCCTGAGCCAGCATGCCTTCAGAGAAATCGGTTGAAAAGACGGCAGCACCAGCTTTGTGGAGAGGCTCAGAGGATGAGCCCGGGCCTGCCGCTAAATCCAGGATCTTCATGCCAGGGGCCGGGGCGATTATCTTCGTGGCCGCCCTACGCCATGCCTTGGTACGTCCAAGTGAGAGGAGATCGTTGACAATGTCATAACGCTTAGCCACACCGTCAAACATTGCGGCAACTTCATCAGGATCTTTACCGAGATTTGCGCGGGACATAAGGGGATTCTCTCGTGAAGTAGGCTCATCCACAACTTAACCTGCCGAAAGGAAGCACATGACATTTCCTGCTAATTCATTACGAGCAAGCGTCGTGCCAAAGAGCTCTGCTCTGACTAACGCTTCACTGATTGTGGGCGGGGCGATTTTTCTTTCAGCATTAGCGCAAATTGCAATTCCGGTTCCAGGTTCGCCAGTACCTGTTACAGGTCAAACACTTGGAGTACTTCTAATTGGAACCAGCTACGGAGCTGGGATGGGAGTTGCAACTTATCTATTTTATTTGCTCGCAGGAATCGCAGGTGCACCAGTATTCGCAGGTGCTAGTCACGGTTTAGAAAAAATTACTGGCGCAACTGGTGGTTATTTAATTGGAATGATGGTTGCGACTTACTTCTTAGGAATCTTAGCTAAGCGCCATCTAGATCAGAAATTTCTCACTGCGCTTCCAGCAATGCTATTTGCAAACGCAATAATTTTCTTGTTTGGTGTTTCTTGGTTGCACTATTTCACTGGCAAAGATTGGGCATGGTCTATTAACGCTGGCTTCACTCCATTTATCATTGGTGAAATTTTGAAGATTGCAATTGCTGGAACATCTCTGCCAATTTTGTGGCGCATAGTAAATGCTAAGAAAAAATAATTAGATTTCAAATGCCTTCGCTTATCCCCGTAACAACTACACACCTTGGTGAGCACCTACCGCTCCTAGACCTGTTACCTGATGGAAATCTGGTTTCATGGATTCGAGCTGGTGAAGGAATAGTTGGTTGGGGTGTTCACGCAACGACAACAGTGAGCGGCCCACATCGCTTTGAGGATGCGCGCAAGTGGTGGTCTGCACAGCTAGAGAGTTTCGCAATTACCAACTCAGTTCATGGAAATGGAACCGGGCCAATCTTGTTTACCTCTTTCTCATTTTCTCCCGACGATGCGTCAGTTTTAATAATTCCCCAAGTAATTGTTGGGAAAAAAGCTGGGAAATCATGGATCACTTGGATTGGTTCTGCACCGCAACCCGTCCTTAACGAAAATCCACCTGCTCTTACTCCTAACTCAATTGTTTGGAATATCGATAATGCGGCAGATACTGCTTGGAAGTCTCGGGTGTCGACGGCAGTTAATCGAATACAAAGTGGCGAGCTTGAAAAAGTAGTTCTGGCTCGAGAATTAACCGGCCGATCTGCTCATAAAATCGAAGTTCGCTCAATTCTTGGAAAACTTTCAGTCGAGTACCCATCTACATGGTGCTTTGCAGTCGATGGTTTAGTTGGTGCAACACCTGAACTACTTTTGCGGCTATCACGAAAAATGGTTACTTCTCGTGTTTTAGCCGGCACGATTAGCAAGACAGGAAACGATGAACGTGATTTAGCTCTTGCAGCATCTCTTGCGCGTTCTTCAAAGGATTTAGAAGAACATGAATATGCCGTGCGTTCGGTCGCTGACGCACTCGAACCGTTCTGTACTTCAACAAATGTTCCCGAATCTCCATTTGTTCTGCATTTAGCAAATGTTATGCATCTAGCAACAGATGTAACTGGTGCGCTTGCTGAAAAGTTAACACACGTTGACGCTTTTACAATTCTTGAACAGCTCCACCCCTCTGCAGCAGTTTGTGGAACGCCACGTGAAAAAGCCGCAGATTTAATTTCTGAGATTGAATCACTTTCGCGAGGACGATATGCAGGTCCTGTTGGTTGGATTGATGCAGCAGGAGACGGTGAACTTGGTATCGCCCTCAGATGTGGTCAAATAAATGAAGATTCGATAAGAATATTTGCTGGATGTGGAATTGTTGCAGGTTCAGATCCAATTAAAGAGTTGGCCGAAAGCCAAGCCAAACTCGTTCCTATGCGCAGCGCGCTTACTTAGATAGAACTCATTTTTTCGTAAATTGATTTTAAAGAGTCCGCATTTACTTCTCGTGATGGCGTTTTTGCAACAACGACAGATATGCCTTTAATTGGGGAAGCTACCGCTCGTTTCAGCTCCTCGATATTAGTAATAGTTGAGGAATCCACCCCAAATGACTGCGCAATTACCGCAGGATCTAAACCATGTGGAGTTCCAAATACCTTTTCAAAACCCTCTACTCCACGCTGGGGCAACGTTGAAAAAATCCCTCCACCGTCATTATTAATAACGATAAATCTGCAGTTAATTTCTTCACGAGTAATCAAACCCGTGATGTCGTGGAGGAAAGATAAATCGCCTAAAACAGCAATTGTCTGAGAGTGCCCTGAAGCAATTCCTAGCGCCGTTGAGATGTTGCCATCGATTCCAGCTAATCCACGGTTGGCATATGTCGTCACCCCAGTGCGTGGTTTTGCAAAACCCTCAAAGTCTCTAATGGGACGAGAAGATGAGACATAAAGTGCGGTGCCATCAGGAATTGATTCTGCAATCTCTTTGGCTATTGAAGCTTCATTCCAACCATTTATTTCGTTAATTATTTTGGTTGCACGATGTGAATATTTCTGCCATTGTACAATCCAATCATCAGATGCCATTGCACAATCTAGATTTGGTATTTCAGTGAAGCGTTTGTCTGCCTGCCGATCACTATCAACCGTTGCAATTCGTGAATCAATAACAAATTTAACTGGAGCTAGGCCAATAAATGCATTGATAGAACGTGAGAGAGTTGTTCGGCCAATCACTACAACGGCTTGTGGAGTGAAAATACTGCGTACCGCGGGTGATGTA
This sequence comes from Actinomycetota bacterium, assembly GCA_009700025.1. Lineage (GTDB taxonomy): Bacteria > Actinomycetota > Actinomycetes > Nanopelagicales > Nanopelagicaceae > Planktophila. Next base: position 40,260 of record WLMW01000001.1, on the reverse strand, counting down.
AGAAAGATTGAAGCATGCCCAATAGCATCTGGAAAGGACAGTGGATCCTCTGCAATAATTGGCCAATTAAGTTTTTTCGCAAATTTTCTAACATCGGTAACAGTTAAACCACCGCGATCATGACCGACGACAAGCACCCCGCGCGTGGCTTGAATTTTTAATGTTGCGGTCTTATTGCGTGGTTTAAATAAGACTGGAGCTATTGAAATATCATCTAGCCACTGCTTTGAATCATCAGGTAACAAGGGCTCATCAAATTGTAGATTTAAATGAACTGGACCTGAGCGCAGGCTATCTAACGGTATATCCATGGGAAAAACTGGGCCATCAATATCAGCAAAGTATCGAACTGCTTTTCCAAAGATTCGAGCCTGCTCCGTAGTTTGATTTGCACCAGTTCGCCTTAGCATGGCTGGTCGATCTGCAGTTAAAACTAGCAATGGTGCATTGGTGTGATGGGCCTCTAAAACTGCTGGATGATAATTCGCAACCGCTGTACCACTCGTGCAAACAACTGGTACTGGGCGACCTGTGGATTTGGTCAAACCCAAAGCAAAAAAAGCAGCTGTGCGTTCATCAATACGTATATGCATCTTTATCAATCCACGATTTTCAGCGGCGTTAAATGCAAGTGAAAGAGGTGCATTACGCGATCCCGGAGAAACCACCACATCAGTAATTCCAGCTTCAATAATCTGTCGAACAATGACTCTAGCTAGGGATGTTGCTGTACTCATAGGCTCCACCCCTTCTCTTGAATAATCGAATGTGCTCCAGCCTCCCACACTTTTCGAATTCTATTCCTCCACCAGTTTAGACGTTCGTTTGAAACAGCATATTTGGCTAAAGCTGTTGAATCTGGAATTACATCTTTTACTTCTATTGATCCATTCACTATTGGAAGGTGGGCAACATCTACAGCAAGAAGTGCGCCGGTCCCTAGACCACAAGCAAAATCTAGCTTTGACACTGCTGCCGCAAGTTTTAAACCATGAGAAATTCCAACCGCACTTTCAAGTGCACTTGATACCGCAACAGGTAGCTGATGATGATTAGCTATCTCAAGTGCGCGAGAAATTCCTCCTAATGGTGCAACCTTTAACATAAGTACATCAATCGCACCAGCAAGATCTACAGAAAGTGGATCTTTAGCTTTTCTTATTACCTCGTCCCCTGCAATTTTTACTCCGGTGCGCAATTTAAGCTCACGCAGTTCTTCAATAGTTGAGCATGGTTGCTCAACATACTCAATGTCTCCAACTTGTTTAAGAAATTCTTCCGCTTCATCTACGTTCCATAATCCATTCACATCAAGACGTATCTTTGCTTCCGGACGAAGTTCGCGAACACAAGCAATGCGTGCAAAATCTGAGGTGAGATCCTCGCCGACTTTAATCTTTATTACTTTTGCTCCAGCAAAAGCGGCTAGAATTTCAGCGATTTCAATTGGATTATTGATGGCCGGCATGGTTGCATTGACCTCAATCGCGTTTCTTATAGATGTTGGAATCCTCGCAAAAGCGGCTTCTATCCCGCTCAGTAACCACGGGATGGATTCTTCATAACTGTATTCAAGAAATGGTGAGAACTCCCCCCAACCCATTGGTCCTTCAAAGAGTGCAATTTCGCGAGATGTAACCGACCGGAAATCAGTCTTAGTTGCAAGCGTAACTACTTTGAGTGAACCTAGAATTGAATCAAGCATCTTTTAAGGGCGCTTTGGGAATTTCTCGAAATCCGGTGTGCGCTTTTCTTTGTATGCATCGCGCCCTTCTTGACCTTCTTCACTCATATAAAACAAAAGCGTTGCATCACCAGCTAATTGTTGGACACCAGCTAGACCATCATCAGCTGCATTTAAACTTGATTTTAATAAACGGAGCGCAAGTGGAGAGTTGCGCAGCATTTCGCGGCACCATGAAACAGTTTCGGCTTCTAATTCACTTACCGGAACAACAGTATTTACCAATCCCATTGCAAGTGCTTCCTGTGCATCGTACTGTCTGGTCATAAACCAAATCTCACGTGCTTTCTTCTGACCAACATGTGCGGCTAATAAGCCAGCACCATATCCACCATCAAAAGATCCAACCATTGGACCAGTTTGACCAAACTTTGCATTATCTGCAGCAATCGTTAAATCACAGACAACATGTAATACATGTCCACCGCCAATTGCCCATCCGGCAACCATCGCGACTACAGGTTTAGGTGTTCTGCGAATCTGTACTTGTAAATCCAAAACATTTAAGCGACCAATTCCTTTTTTAGACAACTTATCATCGCCTAAATAACCATCATCTCCACGAACACTAATGTCCCCACCGGAACAGAAAGCGTTTGTTCCTTCGCCAGTAAGGATTATCACCCCAACATCTTCATTGTCTCGCGCAAGTGAAAAAGCTTCGATTAACTCAATAATTGTTTGTGGGCGAAAAGCATTGTGAATTTCCGGACGATTTATGGTTATTTTGGCTATGCCATCGCCCACCTGATACTTGATATCAGCAAAATTCTCTCCACCTGGGGCGACGGTCCAGTTAGGGATCTCACGACTCCCATATTCACGATTGATCGGCTTACTCACATCTCCTCATTTCAATTCACTCGTTGCAAGCGATAGCCTACGGCTGCAATGGACATGTCGTCACAACGAGAACTGGTACGCGCCAGCCCTGCGATTGAAATCACGCAGTTGGCGGTGCAAATCACCGCTGCCCTGGTCGGAGCTGGGCCTGCACTGGGCTTTGGGGATGTCAATTCGGAATCCGCACCAAAAAATATCGCCATCGTTGTTGGTACAAGCGGAAGCACTGGAATAAGTAAAGAAGTCGCATTTACTCGTAGGAACCTCATTGCATCTGCGCAGGCATCGAATGCTTTTATTGGTGCAGAGTTAGGCGCACAGTGGTCTTTATTACTCCCTGCTACTCATATTGCAGCGGTAAATGTAATTATTCGCTCGATGGAAGTTGGAACACTTCCCATTGATTTACGCAATTCAATAGGAAATTATCCAAAAGTTGATTTTACTTCGATTGTACCTACTCAATTGTTTCGTGCATTAAATTCCGATGAACGTTTGTTAAGTCATTTACAAAGTGCTACAGCAGTTTTAGTCGGCGGTGCTGCTCTCAGTTCATCACTACGTTTGCAAGCACAAAGTGCAGGTATAAAAGTTATTGAAACATATGGAATGACCGAAACATGTGGTGGTTGTATTTATGATGGTCAAGCACTCAAGGGTGTTGAGTTTGGATTGACTAATGAAGGCTTGATCAAAATACGTGGACCTGTTGTAGCAAATAATTACTTGAATGCTCCAGATCTATTTAATATTAATGAAGGTTGGTTTATTTCAAATGATCTTGGAGAAATTATTGATGGAAGACTTCGTGTAATTGGTCGTGCAGATGATGTAATAATTACTGGTGGTGAAAATCTCTCTCTTACTGCAATTGAAGCAACGCTTTCGGTTCGTTATCCCGATATTGAGTGCGCCGCATTTGCAATCAATGATCCTCAATGGGGACAAGCACTCCACTTAGCGATTGTTGGTGATGCGAATGAAACCGAAATTTCACATTTCTTGGAAGCGGCTTTTGGACAAATCGCAAAACCCAAAGGAATTCATCGGCTGAAGTCACTACCATTACTTGGTATTGGCAAAGTAGACCGCGTAGCTCTCTTGGAATTGGTGGAACATGAATAGATGGCTCATCGGAGCGCGACCACGCACGCTTCCCGCGGCGATTGCGCCAGTCTTGGTTGCCTCTTCGCTTGCTGGGCTTGAATTCAACTGGTTTCGTGCCGCTCTTGCCCTAATGGTTTCGCTATGGCTTCAAATCGGCGTTAACTTTGCAAATGATTACTCTGATGGAGTTAAAGGCACAGATACGAATCGCGTTGGACCTACACGTCTTGTTGCAAGTGGTCTAGCGACTGCCCAGAGTGTAAAAATCGCCGCATTCATATCATTTGGAATCGCATCTATTTGTGGCCTGTGCTTAGCAATGTTGACGTCACCTGTTCTCATTTTTGTTGGAGTTATTGCAATTGCTGCGGCTTGGAATTACACAGGAGGGCGTAAACCATACGGTTACATTGGTTTTGGGGAATTATCAGTCTTTGTTTTCTTTGGTTTAGTTGCCACCGTTGGAAGTTTCTATGTTCAGACTGAAAGAATTACCTTAATGAGTTTCATTGTTGCAATTCCTATGGGAGCCCTCTCTTGTGCAATTCTTGCTATCAACAATCTGCGGGATCTGAATCAGGATGCTTTGGTAGGCAAAAAAACTCTGGCTGTGCGCGTGGGAGATTTGGCAGCGCGACGTGGCTTTGTTGCACTGCTCGTTCTTGCTCACACCGCTGCTATTGCTACTTTTAGACCAGCTGCACTTTTAACGCTATTAGTTGCACCTCTCACTTTTTCGCTTGCGCGCCAAGTCATGAGCGGAGTGAATGGTAAGGATTTAATCCCACTTTTAGGAAAGACTGGAAAGCTCCAGCTAATTTTCGCGCTGTTGTTTGCGACTGGTCTGGCGATATACTAAAACCATGTCACGCATAATCCCTGCAATCCTTGTCTTCGGCTTAACCATCTACGCTCTTGTGGATTGTGCGCGCTCAGATGAGTCACACATTAGAAATCTCCCTAAGTGGGGCTGGCTATTAATAATAATTCTCTTAGGTCCTCAAGCATTGGCAATAGGTCCACTGGCCTATCTTGTAGCTGGTAGAAATAAACCAAAAGGTAACAGAGGCCCTAGACGACGCATCCTTCCACCAGATGATGATCCGGATTTCTTAAGAAAGCTTTAAAGCCCCGAATATGTGTGCTTGCCAGTTCCCCAAATATTTACATATACATAGTTAAACAAAAATGTTGAACCCGCAAATAAACAGAGCCAGGCTGCTCTACGTCCACGCCAACCTATAGTTACGCGCGCATGTAAATATGCTGCATATGCAACCCAAGTAATGAATGCCCAAGTCTCTTTTGGATCCCAACCCCAATAGCGACCCCAAGCGCTTTCTGCCCAGATAGCACCTGCGATGACGGCAAAAGTCCATAAGGGAAAAACAAATGCAACTAGTCGATATGAGAGTTGATCCAAATACTCAAGCGATGGAAGACGTTTGGCCCAATGAGAACGTTCACCTTTAGACTCCATTGAATCCAAATAGAGATATGCCGCAGCAACTGCATTTGCAAGCAAGAAGACTCCACCTGAAATAATTGCGGCAGAAACATGAATTACTAACCAAGTTGATTTAAGCGCTGGAACAAGTGGCGCACTTGGTCGATATAAAACGGCAACTGCAGTACCTAATGTCAATAGGACTGCAATTGAAACCAAAAGTCCTAACCAACGTAAATCATGTTTACGCAATGCAACTAAATATGCACCAGAAAATGCAAGTGCGCCTGTAATTGAGAACTCGTACATGTTGCCCCAAGGCACTCGACCAGCCGAAATCCCACGCGCGATAACGCCTGCAAATAAAAGAATGAAACCAAGAATCATCATCGCTGTTGCAATACGAGCAACTTTTTCAGTGCGTTTATAATCTAAGTTTTTATCGGTAGATACCTTAGTTATCTTTACCGCCCAAGCTGTTTCTACTGCATGAGCAAAAAACGAGAGTGTATAAACAGCCATTGATGAATAAATTAAATAGTTCGAGAGATAGGCCCAGGTGCGTGACATTTACTTCTCTCCTTTTGCTTCACTCTTTACCGCTTCAATAAAGACTTTCAACTCTTGCTCTAACCCTGGTGCTGCATTTTTTGCAAGACCGGCAACTTCTACTACATCTCCGACACGAATCCAGATTCTACGACGGCGAGTAAAGAGCGATGCGAGTAAACCGAGGATGGCAACAATAGCCCCGAGAAGTGCAAAGTTCTTCCCGGGGTCATTCACAATTTGAAGGTTCACCCATTGCACATATCCTTCAAAGGTTATTGAGCCACCCGGATAGATAAAAACTTCACCAGGTTTCAAGGACTTAAGCCCCAACTGTGACATAGATGACGTGTCGATTCGATAAACAGATTGAGGAGTCCCTGAATCAAGCCCGAGATCACCGCTCCATGCTGCGAGTAAAAGTCGCGGATCTAGAGCTTGAGGGAAAACACTAATTGCGCCATTTCCATTACTGCGTGCATAAGTTGGAACAAAGGATCCAACGAAACCAACTTGTGGATCTGCATCTGGAACTTTTATCGCACCAATTGATCGGAGGTTTCCATCTTGTGACAAGAATGGAATTGGACCTTGCATGGCAACGTTACCTTTTGAATCTCGAACAGTCACAACTGGTGAATATCCATTAGCCTGCAGATAAATCTTCGTGTTTCCTATTGCAAGCGGGGAATTAACTTTAATTAAATGCTTTTCAATATTTTCTAGATTCCCACGCCGTAGAGAGATACTGAGTGTGTAATCTTCGGGTGCGTTTGTGACAATATTATATTTAGCATCAAAATTATCAATATTGAGAATAAAACTCTCAAGTTTTCCATCTTTAAAAAGTTTTCCATAAGCTAAGGAGTCATAGCTTGTTGGTGTATTAACGAATCTTTCACCCACATTAAGAATTGCATCACCACGCATTCCAAATAACGAAGAAAGAGATATTCCAAGTAAAATTAAAATGAGAGCCAAGTGAAAGAAAAGATTACCTGTTTCTCGTAAAAAACCTTTCTCTGCAGAAATTGAACCATCTTTTTCTAAAATTCTAAATCTATTGGTCTTGAACCACTTTCGAGCAGCTTCTAGTTCATTGCCCGTAGCAGGCCAACTTGAATAGAACTCCATACGATTCAGATTTTTAGGAGTTGCAGGTGGTAGTGCACGAGCTGCATGAAAATGCTCGAAAGTGCGCGGAAGCACACATCCAATCAGCGAAATAAACAGGAGTATATAAATCGCACTAAACCAGGGGGAACCATAGACATCAAAGAGTGATAAACGGTCCATCCATTGTGAGAGTTCTGGCGAACCCTTGAAGGCCGCACTCACAGCCATTGGATTTTGTGTCCGCTGCGGAACCAGTGAGCCAGGTATGGCTGCAATTCCCAATAGCATAAGCAGAATTAATGCGGTACGCATGCTCGTTAATTGACGCCACCCGTAACGCAATAAGCCCACACTATCGAGCTCTGGAAGTTGTACGTCGTTTGTCATCTATACAACCGGAATAAAATCTGAGATTGTCGAGCGTAAAGAATTCATAATCTGACCCCATGTGCCAGTGACTTGTAAAACTCCAATTGTGATGAGAAATATCCCACCAATTTTTGAAATCAAATCTCCTCGGCGAACCAGGAATTTGCGAAGTTTTTGAGAACGATCTAGAAAAACTCCCGAAGCAATAAATGGAATACCTAGACCTAAGCAATAGCCAAATGAAAGAACTGCACCACGTAAGGCGCTTGACTCTTGAAATGCCAAAGTTTGTACCGCAGCAAGTGCCGGACCAATGCAAGGAGTCCAGCCAATTCCAAATAAGAATCCAAGTAGTGGTGCTCCGATTAATCCACCTGTTGTTTTAATGCTGGGACGAAATGTAGGTGTCATCGGGAACTTTCCGAGGAAAATAAAGCCTAGGAATATTGTCAGCAGACCAAGAAATCGCGAAATTATTGCCTCGCGCGCGATAAGTTCATTACCAATTCCGCCAAACAAAGTACCGTAAGAGATAAATACAATTGAAAAACCCATGACAAATAAAGTGGAGCCAATAAATATTTTTCCTCGACTAGACGAAAATCCTGCCGCGAAAGATATATATCCGGGTACGAGTGGCAGAACACAAGGGGATAGAAAAGAGATCAAGCCAGCAATGAAAGCAATCGGGAATGCAGTAATTAAGAAGCCACTTAGAATCTGCTCGACAAAGAAATCTTTCATTCTGTGCTCACTTTTTCAATCAAATCTGAAAGCGATGCAACAGTGACTTCACCAGAAATGCGTCCTGCTACCTTCCCGTTTTTGTCGATAACAACCGTTGATGGAATTGCATTCGCCGCCAATGAGCCCTTAAACCCGAGCAAAATCGTATCATCAATCAAGGTTGGATACGGAATTTTAAATCGCCGCTGAAAAGCTTCGGCTGTAGGTGGATTGTCCCGTGTCAAAATTCCAAGAAAAGTAACATCACTATATTTCTTTGAAAGCGCAATAAGAGTTGGAATTTCTGCGCGGCACGGAGCGCACCATGAAGCCCAAACATTAACTACCGTAACTCGGCCAAAACCATGTGAATAGTTTGTTCCCGATAAAGTCATTCCAACTAGTGTGGGCGCTTGAACTCTGTCTCCTGACTTTATGAAAGTCACGGATCCATTGCCAGAAACAAAACTCTCCTGGGTGCTAGAAGAGCCACCACCACTGCAACTCGATATCAAAAATACAGTGAGTAGTATCAGAAGAAATCGATAAATGTGCTTCATTTTATTTCTTTGGCAGCAAGTGGCGTGCAGGTTCAGAGTAAGTGAGACCAGAGATGAGTCCGTCATCATCAAAGTGCACACTAGTCACCGATGCCAACGAGCATTCGCGTTTACGTGGATCATGTAATAAGCGTCGATTTTCGATTGCACTTCGCAGAATCCAAATCGGGAGTTGATGAGAAATACAGATGGCATCTTTACCTTGTGCGCTATCACGCGCGGCAAAAATTGCTGCCAGCATTCTATTAATCTGCTCGTCGTATGGTTCACCCCACGATGGTTGCCATGGATTCCATAAATAGCGCCATGCACCCGGGTGGCGTAATACACCATCGCCAACGCCGAATGGTTTACCCTCAAAAACATTTGCTGCTTCGATTAATCGCTCATCAGTTGTAATTGCAATCTTATGTGCTGCCGAAATCGGAGCTGCCGTTTCTTGTGCCCGTTGCAAGGGTGAGACATGGAGTGCTCCAAGGTCAATTGATTTCGACCAATCACCTAATACCTGAGCCATTTCTTGGCCACGTGTAGAAAGAGTCCATCCCGGTTGACGACCGTAGAGAATTTTGCCTGGATTTTCTACTTCGCCGTGACGAATCACGTGGACCGATGAACTCATTGCTCAATCATAAAGCCTCACTTATGGAGCAAGTTAGTTAAGGTAGTGACATGGCACTCACGGCGAAACGAGCGGCCTTTTTCGACGTTGATAACACGCTGATTCGTGGCTCAACGATCTATTTTTTAGGTCGAGGCATGTATCAGCGTGGTTACTTCACGAAGAAGGATATTTCTCGCTTTGTGCTCGCAAATCTGAGATTTCGCTTAACGGGAAAAGAGAATAAAGAAGAAATCGCTCGCTTCCAAAAATCTGCAACTGATTTCATCGGTGGTCATAGCGTGAAAGATATTGAAGCGATTGCGCAAGAGATTTATGATGAATTTGTATCTCCTGCTATGTGGCAGGGCACCATAGATATTGCACAAAAGCACCTTGCAAACAAGGAAGAAGTTTGGCTGGTTACTGCCGCCCCTGAAGACATGGCAGTTCTTATTGCTAAACGATTAGGTTTTACTGGCGCTCTTGGCAGCAAAGCTGAAATAAATGAAGGCATGTATACAGGCGCAATGGTTGGTCCATTGCTTCATGGAAAAGAAAAAGCAACTGCCATCACGGAGTTAGCCAAACGAGAAGGATTTAATCTCGCCGACTGTTATGCATACTCCGACAGCAACAACGATTTACCGCTGTTGCAATCTGTTGGGAATCCATCTGCGATAAATCCAGATGCGATATTGGGGTTACGCGCAATGGCTGAGGGTTGGCCGATACATGATTTTCGTCGTGCTCGATTCATCGGTCGCGCTCTTTCCCCCATCGTGGTGCGCCTTGCCGCCCTCGCAACGTGGCTAACTCCCCGCAGAAAGTCGCGCTGATTACACAATAAGCACTAACGCCCACTAATGTTAGCAAGTTATGGAAATGCGTTCATTCTCCGACTACTTACGTAGCATTGATGATGCTGCCTTTTTAGAACTGTTTTCCGCACGTCCTGATCTCATCACACCTGTCCCACCAGATATTGCATCTTTAGCTGTACGTGCTTGCTCGGCTCCGAGTTTGGCACGGGCAATCGACTCGCTAAATCAATGGCAGTTCCAAGTGCTCGAGGCTGCTGGTGCTCTGAATGAACCTTTCACTCAGAAAGGGCTAGTTGCACTTACCGATAAAGCCGCTGCAGAAGCCCTTTCTCATCTAATTTCTATTGGACTCGTCTATCCATCTGAGGATGGCATGCGTCTTCCGTCGCAACTGCGAGATGTGATTGGTAATGAACCTGCAGGTCTTGGACCAACTTCGATGATAAAACTAAAACTTGATGATTTGGACAAGGCTCCAACTGAGGCAACAAAGGTTTTGGAAAGACTCATTTGGGGGCCTCCGCGCGGAAGTGTTGGAGATATTAAAAATCCAGGCCCAGGTGTTGCCTGGCTTCTTGAGCGAAAGTTTTTACTTCCATTAGATCAGCGCACGGTTATCTTGCCCAGAGAAGTTGGCTTATATCTGCGTGGAGGAAAAACTCATAAAGAGAATTTAGTTAAATCGCCAGTCCTGACTGGTTCAAAACGTGATGAACGTCAAGTTAATCTCGCAGCGATTGCAAATATTTCTACAGTGCTGCGCTGGGTTGAAGAGCTATTAAATTTCTGGGCCGAAGAGCCTGCTGATGCACTTCGTGCTGGTGGATTAGGTGTGCGAGATTTAAAAATTATTGCCAACCATCTTGGAGTAGATGAGTCATGTGCGGCTTTCATCACTGAACTCGCATATTTAACTTCATTAATAAGTATCGATGCCGATGACCGAATTATGCCAAGTAATAAGTTTGATATCTGGCTTATGCAGTCACCTGCTGATCGCTGGCAAGTAATCGCGTCTGCTTGGTTGATAACATCTCGAGTAAGCGGATTAGTAGGTAGAGCCGAAGCAAAAAATGTTGCAGCACTGGGACCAGAACTAGATAGGGTAAATGCATCCCGCGTGCGCGCCCTTGCGCTCTCAATTCTCAATGAAAACCCCTCCCTAGCACCAGACTTGTCTTCTTTTAATGCACTGATGGCTTGGCGGGCTCCGGTGCGACGCAACTCTTCTTCACAAGAAGATTTATCTGCTTGGACTTTACGCGAAGCAGAGTGGCTCGGAATCACTGGGCAAGGGGCGATATCAAAGTATGGCGTCATCTTTCAAAGTGGCGAGGATTTAAATGTAATTAATGAAGACTTGCCAAAGACTGTTGATCATATCCTTATTCAAAGTGACAATACTGCGATTGCACCCGGACCACTTGAACATGAGATTTCGCAACAGTTAGCGATTATGGCTGAGATTGAAAGCCGTGGCGGTGCAACTGTTTATCGCTTTAGCGAGGCAACAATCCGGCGTGCACTAGATCATGGCAAAACAGGCGATGAAATTACAGCTTTTCTCATTAAAACCTCTAAAACTTCCATGCCTCAACCACTTGAGTATTTGATTGCTGATGTTGCAAAAAAGCATGGCAAGTTACGGGTAGGAAACACTTCTTCTTTTATACGATGTGAAGATACTGCACTCATTGCACAGATTATGAACGATAAGAAATTAGATGTGCTCTCACTTCGACGAATTGCGCCTGAAGTAATTGTCTGTGACCACGATGCCACAGATGCAATGCGTATTTTAAGAGAATGTGGATACATTCCTTCGGCTGAATCTTCGAATGGATTGCTCTTGAGTGGACCACGTTTGAATCGCGCACAAACTAAACCGCGACCACCTCGCGTAATTGGTGAGATTGAAATTCCAACCCAAGAGCTTTTAACGAATGCTTTGCGTTCGATTCGAACTGGTGAAAAATCTAGTCATAAACAAACACGGTTACGACAAGTGGCAAATGAAGCTCTGGGTGCGCTGCCACGAAGTACAGCCAATGAAACAATGGATTTAGTACTGAAATTTATTAAAGAAGAAAAATCTCTATCCATTGGATATGCCGACAATAATGGCTCTGTAACCCACAGAATCATTGATCCCATCCGCGTGAGTGCCGGTGCCTTACTTGCTCGTGACCATGCAACTGGAGAAGTTCAGTCATTTCGAATCCCACGCATCACCGGCGTAGCACCGATATAGACTTAGTCCATGCTGTCGGCACTTGAGAGACTGGTTCGGTTGGAGTCACCAACTGATGATTTAGAAGCTTGCCGCGATGTAATCAGTCTTGCGAGTGAAATTGCACAGGAAGTATTGGGTACCCCTGCAGATATTCTTGATGTAAATGGCCGGCCAGTTTTTTGGTGGGGAGTAAAAAAACCAGATGTGGTTGTGCTTGCACATTTAGATACCGTTTGGCCAAAAGGTTCTTTCATGCCTTTATGGAGTGTAAAAGAAAACCAAGCAACTGGTCCTGGAATCTTTGATATGAAAGCTGGATTTGTACAAGCATTATTTGCGATGAAAGGGATTAAAGGATCGGTTGCCTTAGTTGCAACGAGCGATGAAGAGACAGGTAGCGCAACTAGCAAGGAGTTCATCAAAGAAATTTCAGCTAATGCTAAAGCGGTTCTTGTACTTGAAGCCACACTCAACGGCAAAGTTAAAACTGGTCGTAAAGGCACTGCGATGTATCAAATTAGGATTCATGGCAAAGCCTCTCATGCAGGTCTCGAGCCAGAAAAAGGCGTTAACTCAACCACTGAAATGGCACATGCAATTCTTGCTGTATCAAAACTTGAAAACAAAGAGTTTGGAACGACAGTTGTTCCAACAATGTTACGTTCTGGAAATACGACTAACACTGTTCCTGATTTAGCCGTGCTCGATATTGATATTCGCTCTTTCACTTCCGACGAACTACTGCGCATAGATACTGCTATACGAAATTTACAGCCCGTAAATCCTGCTGCTCGTTACGAAATTACTGGAGGATTTAACAGGCCCCCCCTTGAACTAAGTGCAACGATGGCTTTATACGAACGAGCCGAAAAAGTGGCTAAAACACTTGGAATGCCAGTTCTGGGCCACGCTTCCGTGGGCGGTGCAAGTGATGGAAACTTTGCAGCTGCCGCAGGTGCACAGGTGTTAGACGGCCTTGGCGCAATCGGAGACGGCGCGCATGCGGCTCATGAGTGGGTTGATATCACAACACTTGACGCACGAAGTGTTTTCTTGCACGAACTAATTAAGGACATCCTCAATGACTGAAGGCCCGTTAATTGTTCAAAGCGATAAGACTTTACTTTTAGATATCGACCACCCGATGTCTACTGAGTGCCGTCGAGCAATTGCACCGTTTGCAGAGTTAGAGCGCTCACCCGAGCACATACACACTTATCGTCTTACCCCTCTTGGCTTATGGAATGCCCGTGCTGCGGGTCATGATGCTGAACAGGTTATTGATACTCTCATTAAATATTCACGCTATGCAGTGCCGCATTCAATTTTGATTGATGTTGCAGAGACAATGTCACGGTATGGCCGCTTACGTTTAGAGGCCGATCCAGTCCACGGCTTAATTCTTGTAACGACAGATACTGCAGTTTTAGAAGAAGTGATTCGAGCTCGAAAAATTGCACCTTTACTTGGTGCCCGCATTGATGCTGAAACAATTGCAGTCTTACCTAGTCAACGTGGTGCAATTAAACAATCCCTACTCCGTTTAGGGTGGCCTGCAGAAGATTTCGCTGGTTATGTAGATGGCCAAGCACATCCAATTGAGTTAGTTCAAAAAGATTGGAAAATTCGTCCCTATCAAGAGTTGGCGGCTGAAGGTTTTTGGCATGGTGGCTCAGGTGTAGTTGTGCTGCCTTGTGGTGCTGGAAAAACTATTGTGGGTGCGGCAGCAATGGCGCATGCCAAAGCTACAACGTTAATTCTGGTAACAAATACGATTGCCGCCCGTCAGTGGCGCGAAGAGTTACTAAAGCGAACAACACTAAACGAAGATGAGATTGGCGAGTATTCAGGGGCTAAAAAAGAGATTCGCCCTGTAACAATTGCAACGTATCAAGTAATGACCAAGAAAAAGAATGGTGTTTACGCACATTTAGATCTCTTTGACACACACGACTGGGGCTTAATCATCTACGACGAAGTTCACTTACTTCCTGCGCCAATCTTTCGCTTTACGGCTGATATTCAATCTCGTCGTCGCCTTGGTTTAACTGCAACTCTCGTTCGTGAAGATGGGATGGAGGGTGAAGTATTTTCACTCATTGGTCCTAAGCGTTATGACGTTCCCTGGAAAGAGATTGAATCTCAAGGTTATATTGCGCCAGCTGAATGCATTGAGGTGCGAGTAAACCTAACTGAAGCTGAACGGTTGATGTATGCAACTGCCGAACCTGAAAATCGATATCGTTCTTGCGCAACTACTCGAACTAAGCGAAATGTAGTAGAAGCCTTGGTTGAAAAACATTCGGGTGAGCAAATTTTAGTAATCGGTCAATACATTGACCAGCTTGATGAACTTTCAGAAACTCTCGGTGTGCCTTTGATTAAAGGTGATACTCCAATTAAAGAACGTGAAGTTCTTTTTAATAAGTTTAGATCCGGAGAGATCACCTGCTTAGTAGTATCAAAAGTAGCTAACTTTTCTATTGACTTACCTGATGCAACTATTGCAATACAAGTATCAGGTGCTTTTGGAAGCCGACAAGAAGAAGCCCAGCGATTAGGACGCATTCTTCGACCTAAATCAGATGGTCGAAGCGCAAAGTTTTATTCAGTTATTTCGCGCGACACGATTGATCAAGACTTTGCCCAAAACCGCCAACGCTTTTTAGCTGAGCAGGGGTACTCATACAAAATTATCGATGCTGACGATGTGTTTCAAGGGAAGATCTAAAGCGCTCTGGATCTACTCGCCAAAAATCATGGTGCTGACCGTCAATATGTATAACTGGAATTTGTTCGCCATACAAGCGCTCTAGTTCCCTATCGCCGTCTATGTAGATTGTCTCAATTGTGTAGCCAAGTTCTGTTTTCATTGAGTCCAAAACTTCTAGGGCCACCTCGCAAAGATGACAACCATGACGTGAGTAAATGGAAACGACCTCGGACATGGTCAAATCATCTCACCCTGATAACGTTTGCACCTATGGCGGGTATAAGTGTGAGGTCAGTCAAGGCCTCACTTTTAGTTTTCCTAATATGTGCCCCACTTTTGAGCGCACCTTCGGCTGAAGCGCTTTTCATTGAAATTCCATCCCGGCAATGGGCTCATACATATGCTGGCACAGCTAATGTCACCAATCAAATTCCACGGGTGCAAAACTTCAGTGGGATTGTTAAGTCGAAGTTTAAAGTTACTTATATCGGTTTCCCCGAGTGGGCAAAAAAAGATGTACAGAGTGCAATAGATATTTGGTCTGTTAATTTCTCATCAACAGTACCCATATCTATCGAGGCCACATGGGGCCGTTCAACGTCATGGGGAATTCTTGGAAGCGCGCGGCCCGGAAATTTCTTTTCATCATTCCCTGGCGCACCAGACCCATCTCTTTGGTACACCTCGGCTCTGGCTAATGCAATCTCCGGCAAAGATCTCGACAAAAGCAATCCTGAAATGATTATCGAAGTTAATTCTAGCGGAGCTTGGAACTCACGGGGTGATGGTCTGCCGCGTTCGAATGAATATGACTTAACATCAGTATTTCTTCATGAAATTGCACATGGACTTGGTTTTATTACTAATGAATCATTCGAAACGCTTTTAGATATTGCTAGCTTAGATCAACCAACTCCATTTGATGCCTTCGCACAGAGTACTGACGGCCGTCGCCTGGCAGATTTACCAACTCCTTCAGCTGAATTAGCAAAGACTTTGACCTCCTCTTTAGTTTGGTCTGGTCCTGCAGGAATTAAAGCCAATGGCGGTGTCAAACCAAAACTTTATACACCTTCGCAGTATCAATCTGGCTCTTCAACTAGCCACCTAGATGAGCAGACTTTTTCTACAGCCGGTAGAGATTCACTCATGACACCAAATCTGGACCCAGGTGAAATCTTTACTGAACCTGGTCCGCTGTTATTAGCCATGCTAGAAGATATGAGAAGTAAACCACCGGCTGGTATCGCAACTGGCCTTCCAGATTCACCGCGAAACGCTAAAGCTCTAATAGCGGATGCAGGGGCATTAATTACCTTTGATCCTCCAGCTAATTTAAGATCTGCACAAATTTCTGGCTATGTCATTAAAAATCTTAAAACTGGAGTTGAAAGCCCAGTATCCTCGAGTCCGGCATTAATAACTGGACTAAAAAATGGTATCTCCTACTCATTCACGGTTACCGCTAAGAATTTACTAGGAAACTCCATGCCTGCCACAACGAAACCAGTGATTCCTCAACCAGGATGGAAAAGAAGTCTCTTTGATGCAACTTCGGCTGCCACGAATATTACAAGCACGACCTTCAACGGCCTTCCTGCAGTCGCATATACCGATAGTAAATCTGGTCGCTTAAAGCTGGCACTTTATAATGGAAAATCCTGGAACAAGATAACCATGGATGGAGCTGGCGGATCAGGTGGGCGTACTCGAAATCCGATTAATAGCCCAATATCAATGTGCGTGAATGGTGCCAATTCTCGGCAAACTCTCCATCTCTTTTATAGCGACGAAACTGACAACGACCTCAGATACGCTACATATAATGGCAAAACTTTTACCTACGACATTGTTGATGGCAATGGTGCTTCCGTAAATAGCTATCAGAGTGTCTTGCGGGTCCGTACGGCAAGTGATGTCAGTGTCTCAAATGCTTGTATTGCCACAATAAACTCTGTGCAGGTTTTTTATCGAGATGAAACTCAGGGTATTTTGCTTGGAGCAATAAAAACAAAGAATTTATCTTGGAGTTACGAGCTCATTGATGGTGATCGCGATACCGAAGGACGTTCAATTGGTGACGTAGGCAATCATCTGAGGACGATGGTTGAAGGAACAGTTACCTATCTTGTATATGACTCAATTCTTGCGCTCAATCAGAGGCGAGAAATTACAGCAGGGGCAGTTCGTGTGGCATCTCGAACGAACATCCTCCCTAATTCCTGGTCCTACCAAACATTAGATGTTTCAACGGATACAGCATCAGTTTTTGGGTTTGATATTTCTTTAACTAAGGTGAATGGTCACGTGCGTGCAACCTGGTTAGCCTCATCAGCTAGTTCTTTTCCAGTGCCTAATCAATTACGTTGGGCATCTCTGTATCAGCCTCAAAAAATATCAAGCATGGCTACTGAAAACTTCGGAGTTCCTGGACCGGATCTTTCATCGGATACAAATTTGACGGTATTTAACTGCCAAGAACGCCTTTGTGCCGTTGACACAACAAAGATTGATAAAGGCCAAAGTGCGATCTTGTTAGTTACAAGTAATCAAAGCCCCAATCAGATAACAAGTGCTTGGGTAACCATAAATAAGGTGCGGTACCTTCTTGCTACCGTTGACAACAAGTTATCTTTACTAACTCCGAAATTAGGTTAGTTAGCCAAGAAAGCTGAGATGGTTTGCTCACTGATGGCAAACACAACGACTCCTAATTCTTTTGATTCAATAAGTCCAAATACCTCATTACTCTTCGACGGTCCGCTATAAGCCTCAGTAATCAGGCCTTTCGTGTTGAACGTCAGAAGAAGTGCCCGCGCAGTTTTTGGAACCCAACCCCGAAGAGTCTGGATTGTCGAGGTTGATGCAATCAGAGCTCGACTGCTCCCGGCCGTATACGTGGAACCCGTCGAATTAAACCTATATGTCCATTGTGGAGCAAATGTTTTTGAGAATTTTGTAACTGCGCTCTGGGTTGTTGACCCTTTAATCACAGTTCCACCTAATAAATAAGTACTACTAGCGGTATTCCAACTCCTTTTTGCTTTTACTTCAGAACTTCTCACAACTTTAGTCACTTCATTTTTTGAATCTAACGCCATAATGATTCCATCGGTTAATCCTAAAAGTTTTTTTCCACCTAAAACTTCAGAACTGGAACCAACGAGAGTTTTAGACCCATCCTTATTCCGTAATACTGAATTTATATTTGTGGCCTGTGAGCCAATTTTTATTGAATCTATATAGGTTCCTGCAGCATCAGTGCTCATCAGAAAACCTGCACTCCCTGTTTCTGTTGCTATTACTCCAACCAGCGAAGTTCCACTACCGTCTGAAGTGATTGAATTGACTAACACGGCAGATTCTTGTTGATTTAGAAAGGTTTCTGGAGTTGAAATCCCCATAGGTATTTTCCATACTGCCACCGCATTCAATTCAATTTCTTTCCCAATAATTGTCGCACTTAAGTCATCAGGATTTATAGGGTTCAAAGTTTCGGTAGGAGCTGGAGCGATAACTGTTTTGGATGCTGAACCTGCTATCCAAATATTTCCAGAACTATCAACGGTGCCTGCTGTTGCAATAGTGTTCAGATCTGGGCTCAGTTCAGAGCTCCATAATTCCTTGCCTGATGAATCCATGGCCCGCACATAAGACTTATCATCCCTACTGCCATAAATGACAATCTCTGATCCTCTTGTCAATACTCCTGAAACATCAGACACGGAGCCAATAGTTGTCAGGGGTGTAAGTGATTTAACTGAAATTTGCTTAAGCGTTGCGGCGTTGGCGGGCAAACTAACGACGAGTGAAGCAATAACTATTATTAAAAGCCTTTTCACGCGAGTTCCTGCGAGCGATCGCGCGCGGCTTTCATAGCGGTGGCAACTATCTTTGAAATTTGTGCATCATCAAATGATGCCAAAGCTGCTGCCGTTGTTCCATTAGGGCTTGTGACATTTTCACGAAGAGTTGTAGCGGACTTTCCTGATTCTTCTAGTAATTTTGCGGCACCTACTATTGTTTGTACAGTTAATTGAGTAGCAACTTCGCTCGAAAGTCCAAGCTCCTGTGCGCTATCAACCATAGCTTCTACAAATCTAAAGAAATATGCTGGACCCGATCCACTAGTAGCAGTGACTGCATCTTGAAGATCTTCAGGAACTTGAACAACTTTTCCAGTTGCTGCAAGAAACCCAGTTACAAAGTTAGTTTGTTCGGCGCTGACCCCATCGCCAAGAGAGATTGCAGCCATACCTGCACCAACAAGAGTGGCGGTATTAGGCATTACTCGGACAACTGGGTTGCTCGTTCCAAGTGCATCAGAGATAAACGCAATTTTCTTACCTGCTGCAAAAGTGACTACAACTGCTGCGGTATTTATCGAACTCTTTATTTGCTCAAGCACACCAAACATATCCTGTGGCTTTACAACCAGAAGTAGAGCATCGGCAGTTGAAACATTTTTTTCAATATCGTCAACCTTTATGCCGTAGCGACTTGCAAGTTCATCTGCACGTTCTTTTCGCTTTTCAGAGATAGTAACCAGCTGAGGATCTACGCCATATGAAATCAAAGCAGCAATTAGCGCTTCACCCATGATGCCAGCGCCGATTACACCAACTGATATCGACTTACTCATTGTGCAAGCCTACCTGTTAAGCGTGTAGGCTCTGAGTCTATGTCTGAAATACAGCCTGGATTCGCCCGAGATTGGGTTGAATTTACCGACCCCTCGCAACCTGAAGATATTTTTAAGTGCGACCTCACGTGGCTAACTTCTTACTGGACATGTATATATGGAGATGGTTGCCAAGGAGTTTTTAAGAACCAACCCAATTCTGGATGTTGTACTGAAGGTGCGATGTACACCGATGAAGACGATGAAGAACGCACCGATCGTGCAGCCGCTTACTTGACTCCAGAGATGTGGCAGTTTTATTCAGAGGCTCGTCCTAAAAAACCTGGTGCAAAACTTCGAATTTCTGAGAAAGATGAAGATGGCGACCGAAAAACTCGTCGGGTCGAAGATGGTTGTATTTTCTTAAACCGTAAAGGTTACGAGGCAGGAGGTTTTACGGGATCTTTTGGTTGCGTCTTACATCATTTAGCAATAAAGGAAAATAAACATTTCGTAGATACAAAACCTGATGTCTGTTGGCAGTTACCACTTCGACGTAGTTATGAAACTCGCGAAGTTGGCGAGCGCGAATATTCAGTGACAGTGATTGGCGAGTACGAACGCCTTGCTTGGGGCGATGGTGGCGATGATTTTGATTGGTACTGCACGAGCAATACCGAAGCACACGTTGGAAAAGAGCCCGTATACATCTCAAATAAGTATGAACTGCAAAAACTCATGGGCGAGGTCCCTTATGCCGAACTTGCGCGGCTCTGCGATATTCGTATGGCTGGAATTCGTGATGCCCAAGCACGCTCCCTCCCCCTCTTCATTATTCAACATCCAGCAACACTGGCCGCGGCCAAGAAATAGTCAGTCCTTAGTTCTAGGCTCTACTCATGGCCAAAGTCGAAAAGGATCCATTCCGCTGCACGGAGTGCGGATGGACCTCGCAGAAATGGGTTGGTCGCTGCGGTGAGTGCCAAGCATGGGGTTGTGTTGAAGAGATTGCTGCGCCAAAGAAACTTTCACTCGTCGCCGGGCATGTAACACATAAGGCAACCCCCATTGGAGATGTTGATTTAACTGCAGCTCATGCGCGACCAACAGGAGTCACCGAACTTGATCGCG
This sequence comes from Actinomycetota bacterium, assembly GCA_009700025.1. Taxonomy (GTDB): domain Bacteria; phylum Actinomycetota; class Actinomycetes; order Nanopelagicales; family Nanopelagicaceae; genus Planktophila. The sequence goes on along the minus strand of WLMW01000001.1, from coordinate 19,676 downwards.
TTTTAGGTGGGGGTTTAGTTCCAGGCGCTGCAATTTTATTGGCTGGAGAACCCGGTGTTGGTAAATCTACGCTTCTGCTTTCAGTAGCTGCCCAAACAGCAGCAAAAGGTTTATCGGCTCTCTATATAAGTGGTGAAGAATCTGCCTCACAAGTTCGCTTACGAGCAGAGCGCATTAAAGCAATAGATCCACTTTTGTATCTTGCCTCTGAAACTGATCTCGGTGCAGTAATCGCACATATTGATGCAGTGAAACCACAGTTAGTGATTATCGATTCAGTACAAACAATTGGTAGCTCAACTGCCGATGGTTCTCCCGGTGGTGTTACGCAAGTACGCGAAGTCGCTGGTGCACTCATTCGAATCTGCAAAGACCGAGACATAACTCTTTTACTTGTTGGGCATGTGACTAAAGATGGATCAATTGCCGGTCCTCGTTTGCTCGAACACATCGTTGACGTAGTTCTTCAGTTCGAAGGTGAGCGTCATTCTCGACTTCGCTTGATTCGTGCAATTAAAAACCGATTTGGTGCATCAGATGAAGTTGGTTGTTTTGATTTAAGTGATGTAGGTATTGAATCAGTTGTAGATCCAACTGGACTTTTCACCTCACGCCATGCTGAGCCTGTTCCGGGTACATGTGTGACCGTTACGTTAGAAGGTCGCCGTCCGCTGCTCGCTGAAATTCAAGCCCTTGTCAGCCAGGGGAGAGAAAATGATTTTGGTAATGCAAGGCGCGTTGTATCAGGCCTAGATTCCGCGCGTACTTCAATGACTTTGGCGGTACTCGAACTCCGTGCTGGCGTTCGTGTGGGTGGGCGCGATGTTTACGCCGCAACAGTTGGTGGAATGAAGATGTCAGAGCCCGCTGCCGATTTAGCTCTGGCCTTAGCGGTTGCATCTGCAGCCAAAGGCCTAGCGCTGCCAGCTGATTTAGTTGCAATTGGTGAAGTTGGTTTAGCGGGTGAAATTCGAAAAGTGAGTGGCGTTAATCGCAGGCTACAAGAGGCATTTCGCTTAGGTTTCAAACGTGCATTAGTGCCAGCAGGATCTGAAACAAAAATAGATGGCATGGAGATTGTTGAAGTTTCACGCCTTGATCAAGCACTCTCACGGGTAAAAATCACTGGCGAATGAATCCGCTTGAAAAACCAATAGTTAATTGGTTTACAAAAAATAGGCGGGACCTACCGTGGCGCAATACATCGCCGTGGGGTGTGATGGTGAGTGAATTTATGTTGCAACAAACTCCTGTCAATCGTGTTCTCCCTAAGTGGAGTGAGTGGATGGATCGTTGGCCCACACCTAAAGATTTAGCAAAGGCAACTCCCGCCGAAGTAATTACAGCGTGGGGGCGATTAGGTTACCCACGTCGCGCACTTCGATTACACGGCACCGCTCAAATAATTGCAAAAGATTTCAACAATGAAGTCCCGGCAGATGTATCGACACTTCAACTCTTACCCGGTATTGGCGAATACACGGCAGCAGCAATTTCCGCTTTTGCTTATCAGCAACGAACGCTTGTAATGGATATAAATATACGTAGAGTTTTAACAAGATTAATTGATGGTCAAGAGCATCCAAAAACCGCACCTACTTCAATAGAAAAGTCTGCCCGCTGGTTATTAGTTCCAAATAAAAATGCACATGTATGGGCTGCGGCAGCGATGGAGTTAGGTGCACTTGTCTGCACATCAAGTAATCCAAAATGTGAAATCTGTCCTGTCATTACTCGCTGCAATTGGCGAAAGAATGGGTATCCAAGAACGGAATTAACTCGTAAGTCCCAAGCCTGGGATGGAACCGATCGAAAATGTCGTGGAACAATCGTGCAGGCGTTGCGTGAAAATGAGTCTCTTACTGAAAGTGAAATCAAGAAATTGTGGGTTGATGAATCTCAGGTAGAGAAAGCGCTTAAAACACTGCAGAGAGATTTACTAATTGAAGCCATCCCCCACAAGCGATATAGACTGCCTGCATGATTCGCGTTGCTATTAAAGAAGATGCTCCACGCATCTTGCAGTTGATAAAAGATTTAGCTGAGTATGAAAGAGCGCCGCTTGAGGCCAAGGCAACTTTAGAACAGATTGAAGAATCGCTTTTTTCGCAACACCCACATGCATTTTGTCATGTTGTAGAAGTTGCTGGAAATGTAGTTGGTATCTCAATCTGGTTTTTGAATTATTCGACGTGGCTAGGTAAGCCAGGCATCTATCTTGAAGATTTATACATTGACCCTGCATTCCGCGGGCAAGGTTTTGGTCTGTCTTTGTTGAAAGAGCTCGCAAAAATTTGCGTTGAACGCGAATATGAACGTTTACAGTGGTGGGTCCTAGACTGGAATGAACCATCCATTGAGTTCTACAAATCCCTCGGTGCAGTACCGATGGATGAGTGGACTGTCTTTCGCGTAAGCGGTGATGCTCTAAAAGATCTAGCTACAAAGCGTTAAACCGTAGGTGCCTCTTCAGCCAAATCTTCAGGGCTATCAGGAGTTGAAACCTTAGGAGAGCCTTTGAAAGTAAAGACTGCCTCTGCGCCTTCACCCTCAACATCCACAACGATTATTTCGCCGGCTTTTAGCTCACCGAACAAGATACGCTCCGAGAGTGCATCTTCAATCTCGCGTTGAATCGTGCGACGCAATGGACGCGCTCCGAGAAGTGGGTCATAACCGCGAGCAGCAAGAAGATCCTTCGCTGCAGGTGTGAGTTCGATTCCCATGTCCTTTGCCTGCAAACGATCATCAAGATTCTTCGTCAACAGATCAACAATTTGAAGGATTTGATCCCTCGTTAGCTGGTGGAAGACGATGACATCATCGATACGGTTGAGGAATTCTGGGCGGAAATGAGTCTTTAGCTCATCGTTAACCTTGCCCTTCATGCGCTCATAATTCGTCTGCTCATCATCGCTATTAGCAAAACCGAGCCCGAGACTCTTAGAAATATCGCGTGTTCCGAGGTTAGTTGTCATGATGATGACAGTGTTTTTGAAGTCGACGGTTCGACCTTGTGAATCGGTTAGTCGACCATCTTCTAACACTTGCAGAAGTGAGTTAAAGATATCCGGGTGTGCCTTTTCAATCTCATCAAAGAGAACTACTGAGAATGGGCGGCGGCGTACTTTTTCAGTGAGCTGTCCGCCCTCGTCATAACCGACATACCCTGGAGGTGCACCAAATAGACGTGAAGCAGTATGGCGCTCTGAGTATTCAGACATATCAAGTTGAATTAATGCATCTTGATCACCAAACAGGAACGATGCCAATGTGCGTGAAAGTTCCGTCTTTCCAACACCTGATGGGCCAGCAAAGATGAATGATCCGCCTGGACGGCGTGGGTCTTTCAGACCTGCGCGTGTACGACGAATTGCTTGAGACAACGCTTTGATTGCTTGATCTTGTCCGATGACGCGGTTGTGAAGTTCATCTTCCATACGCAAGAGGCGTGCAGTTTCTTCCTCAGTTAATTTGAAAACTGGAATTCCAGTTGATAATGAGAGCACTTGTGCAATGAGTTCTTCATCTACCTCAGTAACTTTATCTAAGTCAGTAGCTTTCCAATTCTTTTCTGCCTCGTTCTTTTCGGTGATTAAGGTTTTTTCCTTATCGCGAAGAGAAGCGGCTTTTTCAAAATCTTGTCCATCAATTGCCGACTCTTTTTCTTTACGGGCGTCAGCAATTTTGTCATCGAATGCACGCAATTCGGCTGGGGCTGTCATTCGCTTAATGCGCAAACGTGAACCAGCTTCATCGATTAAATCAATCGCTTTATCTGGCAAGAAACGATCAGAGACATAGCGGTCTGCAAGATTTGCTGCTGCTGCGAGCGCACCGTCAGTAATAGATACGCGGTGGTGGGTTTCATAGCGATCACGAAGACCCTTTAAAATCTCGATTGTATGCGCAACTGATGGCTCTTTTACTTGAATTGGCTGGAAGCGGCGTTCTAGCGCTGCATCCTTTTCAACATGCTTGCGATACTCATCAAGTGTTGTTGCACCGATTGTCTGGAGTTCACCACGTGCCAACATTGGCTTCAAAATACTTGCCGCATCAATTGCACCCTCTGCAGCGCCAGCACCAACAAGAGTGTGAATCTCATCAATGAAGAGAATGATGTCGCCACGAGTTTTTATTTCTTTAAGAACTTTCTTTAAGCGCTCTTCAAAATCTCCACGGTAGCGACTTCCTGCAACTAAAGCACCTAGATCAAGTGAATACAACTGCTTATCTTTTAAAGTCTCTGGAACATCATTTTTGTAGATTGCTTGAGCAAGGCCTTCAACAACTGCAGTCTTACCTACGCCTGGCTCACCAATTAATACTGGGTTATTTTTTGTACGGCGTGATAAAACTTGCATCACACGTTCAATTTCATTTTCGCGTCCAATTACAGGATCTAACTTTCCTTCGCGCGCAGCTTGTGTGAGGTTGCGTCCAAATTGATCAAGTACTAATGATGTTGATGGTGTGCCTTCAGCAGGGCCACCTTGAGCAACAGCTTCTTTACCTTGATAACCAGAAAGCAACTGAATTACTTGCTGACGAACGCGATTCAAATCTGCGCCAAGTTTTACAAGAACCTGTGCAGCGACGCCTTCACCTTCACGGATTAAACCCAACAAAATATGTTCAGTACCAATGTAATTATGTCCAAGTTGCAGCGCTTCACGTAATGAAAGTTCTAGAACTTTCTTGGCTCGCGGGGTAAATGGAATATGGCCACTCGGTGCTTGCTGACCTTGCCCAATAATCTCTTCAACTTGTGCGCGAACACCTTCTAGAGAAATTCCTAGAGATTCGAGTGCCTTAGCTGCTACGCCCTCGCCTTCATGAATGAGTCCAAGCAGGATGTGCTCCGTGCCGATGTAGTTGTGGTTGAGCATGCGAGCCTCTTCTTGGGCCAGGACAACAACACGGCGGGCTCGGTCTGTAAAGCGCTCAAACATTGGCGTACTCCTTCTTCTGCGATTCGTTAAGCCTAATACCTCACCTGCCAGGCTCGCGAGGTGGATCTGGCTCGGTAGTTACAACCCCAGACCTAGGGCTTTTATGCCCAAATTGGCACAATATCTAGGCGAGAATCTTCAACATTCTGGTGTTTCCAAGGGTATTTGGCTTGGCAGACTCTAGATCCAAGAACTCGGCAATACCTGCATCATAAGAGCGTAAGAGCTCTGCATATACCGATGGATCTACCGGAGTTCCTTCAATTACTTGAAAACCGTGGCGACCAAAAAACTCCGTCTCAAAAGTCAAACAAAAAATCCTCTTCACCCCTAATGCGCCAGCACGCAGAATTACTGAATCAAGAATCTGATGTCCGATACCTTGCCCACGAAAACTCTCAGAGACGGCAACGGTGCGAACTTCGGCCAAGTCCTCCCAAAGAACGTGGACTGCTCCACAACCGACAACTGTTTCACCTTCAATAGCGACCGTAAATTCTTGCACACTTTCATAAAGCGTTACGTTTTCTTTAGTAAGCAGACGTCCTTCTGGTGCATACGAATCGATAAGTTTACGAATACCTTTGATGTCACTAGTTCGAGCTGGGCGAATCTCCATCTTTAATCGCTTTCAGGTTTTACTAACGGGAACAAAATAGTTTCGCGGATTCCAAGACCAGTAAGTGCCATTAATAAGCGATCAACACCCATTCCCATTCCGCCCATCGGTGGCATTCCAAACTCCATTGCGCGTAAGAAATCTTCATCGACTTGCATCGCCTCTAAATCACCATTCGCACCTAATGAAGATTGTTCTACTAATCGCTCTCGCTGAATTACTGGATCAATTAATTCCGAATACCCTGTTGCTAATTCAAAACCATCAACATAAAGATCCCATTTTTCCGCCACTCCAGGTATTTCACGATGAGCACGGACAAGGGGTGAAGTATCTACTGGAAAACCCATCACAAAAGTTGGTGAGATTAATTCGTCTTTGGCTACATGTTCAAAAATTTCTTCCGCTAACTTGCCCGTAATCCACTTAGGATCGATTTTCAAACCAAGCTTTGTAGCAATCTCTTTTAACTCAGCCATTGGGGTAAGGGCGGTAACACTCCGCCCGACTCCTTCAGAAATAGCGTCATACAGGGATATTTCACGCCAATTACCACTTAAGTCAGCTTGTCGACCATCATGATGTGTAACAACATGCGACCCCGCAACTGCCATTGCTGCATTTTGCACAAGCGTGCGCGTTAAATCTGCAATGGATCGCCAATCACCATATGCCTGATAGCTCTCAATCATTGCAAACTCAGGAGAGTGTGATGAGTCTGCACCTTCATTGCGAAAATTTCGATTTATCTCAAAAACTCGCTCTATTCCTCCGACCACACAACGCTTCAAGAAAAGCTCTGGTGCAATACGCAGGTATAGATCCATATCGTAGGCATTTGAAAATGATTTAAATGGGCGAGCCGTGGCACCGCCGTGCATTACTTGGAGCATTGGTGTTTCGACTTCAATAAAATTAGAGTCGGCAAATGTCTTCCGTAAAGAACTCATAACTGCTGGGCGTAAGCGGGCATTTGCTCGAGCTTCAGGGCGCACGATTAAATCTACATAGCGCATACGAACACGAGTTTCTTCCGACATCGGCTTGTGATCATTCGGGATAGGGCGAAGTGATTTTGCTGCCATTTTCCATGAGGCTGCAAGAATTGAAAGTTCACCGCGCTTGGAAGTAATAATTTCTCCTGTTACAGAGACGATGTCACCTAAGTCGACATCAGACTTCCATGCATCTATTGAATCTTGCCCAATTTTGTCAAGTGAAAACATGGCCTGAAGTTCTGTTCCGTCGCCTTCACGCAAAGTTGCGAAACAAAGTTTTCCGGTATCACGTTTAAAAATAATTCGGCCAGTAAGACTTTCTATAATTCCGGTAGCAACATCGATTTCTAGTCCGGCATGCTCTTGGCGAACTTCTAACAAAGATTTTGTTCGCGGTACTGAAACTGGGTATGGCTCAATTCCAGCTTCGATTAAAGCACTGCGCTTTTCCCGGCGAATCCGCAACTGTTCTGGCAGGTCTTCTTCGATAGGGAGATTTTCGTTACTCATAATGGGGTGGAGTCTAACGGTTCAAGCATTTCGCTCGTGAATCAAACGAAGTCCAATCAGCGTTAAATCGGGTTCATGATCCGTAATCGTTTCTGAAACCCCGATGATCAACGGCGCTAACCCACCCGTTGCAATAACCTTTGGTGTACCAGAATATGAATCGGCAAGTTCGGCAGTAATCCGGTCAACTAAGCCATCAACTTGACCAGCAAAACCAAAGATTGTTCCTGACTGCAAAGCTTCTACGGTATTTTTCCCAATTACATTTTTCGGTCTAACTAACTCAACTTTTCTCAATTGTGCGGCTCGAGCTGCAAGTGCATCCACTGAGATTTCAATCCCTGGAGCAAGTGCGCCGCCCAGAAATTCTCCTTTGGGGGAAACAACATCAAGATTCGTTGACGTTCCGAAATCCACCACTATTGCAGGGCCACCAAATAACGTGTGTGCGGCTAACGTATTGACGATTCGATCTGCGCCTATCTCTTTTGGATTATCAACTAGTAATGGCACGCCAGTTTTGATCCCTGGTTCAACAATAGTTGTTCGAACATCGGAAAAATAATCACTAATCATGCTGCGAAGTTCGCGTAAAGTCGATGGAACGGTGGAACAGATAGACAAGCCCGTGACAGAGTAATCCTCTACCAACGAGCGATACTGCAACCATAACTCATCTGCAGTGCTGCGTGGGTCAGTCTTAACTCTCCAAGAGCGAGTGAGATTTTCTCCATCAAAAATCCCCAGGACTGTATTGGTATTGCCAACGTCAATTGTTAGAAGCATTAGGCACCCATTCTCATGTTATCTATTAAACGCACGCCATCTATCCAGCCGGCGATGATTGCACGCTTGTTTTGAGTTGCATCTGTTGCAAGAAAAAAACTGTCTTCATCGATAATCTCTGCGTAGTCACACTTAAAACCTGAATCAGTTGAAAGTGTGGTGTTTATAATCTCTTGAGCGATTGCAACTGATGGCGCTAACTTGGCTGCTGCCATGGCGCGATAAATTACATTAGCACTGATACGTCCGGTTTCACTGAGACGAATATTTCGAGAAGATAAAGCCAGGCCATCGAATTCGCGGACTGTAGGCACGCCTATGATTTCGACCTTGCTTCCCATATGACGAATTATCTGAAGTTGCTGGAAATCTTTTTCGCCGAAAATAGCCGACTCTGGCTTCACGATTTCAAATAATCGATTTACAACAGTGACTACACCGTCAAAATGATCCGGTCTTGACACACCCTCAAATAGATTTCCAATAGGAGATGCTTTTAACTTCTTAATCTCGCCTGGATATATTTCCTCATAATCGGGCATCCAAATTTCGGTGGCCCCAGCCAGAGTTGCTAATTGAATATCTCGCTCAGGGCTACGAGGATATTTTTCTATATCTTCTGCGTTTTCAAACTGTAAAGGATTAATAAAGATGCTGACAACAACTTCTTTGCTCATGCTGCGAGCGCGCTTAATCAATGCTTGATGCCCCTTGTGGAGGGCTCCCATTGTTGGTACTAAAACGCTCATAAGGCTCCAGTCCTTTCAGGTACCGGGCGAGATGACGTTAGTTTACGGGTTAAGTTCCAATTGCGCCAAAATCTGATCAACTCGACCATGAGTGAGCAGCACAGCATCTGCATCGATTTCTAACCAAGGCTCTAAAACAAATCTGCGCTCATGGGCACGAGGGTGCGGAAGCTCTAATTCAGCACTCTTACTGAGCAGCCCACCATATTGAATTAAATCCAAATCAATAGTGCGAGGCCCCCAATGGACCAATCGTTCACGACCCAAAGTTTTTTCAATTCCTTGCAACAGTGATAACAAATCGAGTGCAGGGAGATCGCTTTCAAGAATGCAGATTGCATTCACATAATCGGGTTGTTCTGGTCCACCAACTGGTGCAGTTATAAAATATGAAGATACTGCAAGAAATTCACTGGCATTCTTTAATAACTCGATAGCAATATCTAGGTTTTCTTGTGGATTACCTAAGTTTGAGCCTAAAGCTACAACAGCTTTCATCGCGTGCGAGTAACTTGCACAGCAATATCTTTAACTGTGGCTGCCACAGGTGCTTGCGGCTTATGAACAGTCACTGTCACAGCGCTAACTTTCTTGTGCTCGAACAACACTCGCTCCCCTATGCGCCAAGCTAGTTTTTCAATGAGAGAAACAGGATTAGAGGTAATCTCTTCAACAACTAAATCAGTAACTTCTGCATAGTTAACAGTGTCTTCTATTGAATCACTTTGTGAAGCTTGAGATAAATCCACGGAAAGCGATAAATCCACGTAAAAATTTTGACCATTTGTACGTTCGTGTTCAAACAAACCATGAAAACCAAATCCATGAATGCCTGTAAGGAAAATTGCATCGCTCATAATGAGATTACTTCCTTATGGGGCTTCACAGAGTGAACTCTAACTCCCCAAATACCAGAAGTGGAAAGTTGTTTTGTAAGGGCGATACTTGCAGCTTCGCGCCCGTCCGGGGAATCACCGCCCAGAAAACGTTTACGAGATGCGCCAATCAATACTGGATGACCAAGGGATACTATTTCTTCGATTCTATTTATTATCTCCCAGTTATGTTCGGCATCTTTGGCAAAGCCAATTCCTGGATCTAAAATTAGATTTTCTGGTGCGATTCCAGCAGCTAATGCCGCAGTAATTCGTGCTTTGAGTTCGGATACAACGTCCTGTACAACATCTCCATAAACTGCCTTTGAATTCATTACTTTAGAGGGCCCACGCCAATGCATTGCGATATATCGAACGTTGAGATCAGCTGCTACAGATAACATTTTAGGATCGGCTAATCCCCCGCTTACATCATTAATTATCCGAGCACCTGCTTTAACTGCTGCCAAAGCAGTGCTGGCCCGCATGGTGTCAATACTGATTGGAACACCATTTTTCGCTAGTTCAGTTATCACCGGAATAACTCGAGCAATTTCTTCTGCTTCACTTACTCGTTCAGCACCAGGTCGGGTTGATTCGCCTCCAACATCGATAATGTCTACACCTTCGGCGATCATGGCCCGTGCATGCTTAACTGCATCCTCAAATGAATTATGACGGCCGCCGTCTGCAAATGAATCCGGGGTTACATTGAGAATTCCCATGATCTTCATGATTTACCTATGTGTGATGAGACTAATCGCTTCGGCGCGCGTTGCGGGATTAAGAAGTGCACCGCGAACTGCACTAGTTGTTGTACGAGCCTGTGACTTCTTAACACCTCGCATCGACATGCACATATGTTCGCAGTCAATAATGACAATCACGCCTAGTGGATCAAGAATTTCAACTAGTGCATCTGCAATTTGAGTCGTAAGTCTTTCTTGTACTTGAGGGCGCTTGGCATAAACATCTACTAAACGCGCCAACTTAGATAGGCCCGTAATTTTTCCTTGAGGAATGTAACCAATATGTGCAACACCATGAAATGGAGTCAAGTGGTGTTCGCAATGTGAAAATAATTCGATATCGCGCACAATAACTAACTCTTCATGGCCGATATCAAAAGTAGTAGTCAAGACATCTTCTGGTGCTTGCCATAGTCCGCCGAAGTTTTCTTTCATGGCACGCGCAACGCGCGCTGGGGTGTCTTTTAGTCCATCTCTGTCTGGATCTTCACCCAGAGCAAGTAATAGTTCACGAATTGCACGCTCAGCACGCTCTTGGTCATAAGGCCCAGATGCTCGTCCATCGGTAACTGAAACTTTATTAATCGGCACTTGTAGCCTTCTTACGTCGAGTTGGTTTCTTGACCTCTACTACCTCGACTGTGCGTACCGGAACTTCTACTGGTGGTTGATCTGATGGCACTCGTGTTACCGAACCTGTCCATGCAGGTCGTGAAGTTACTGTCTTAACCTTCTTGAAAATATCTGCAATCTCATCTTTGTTAATAGTTTCCTTATCAAGGAGCACTAAAACCATCTCATCTAGGATCTCACGGTTTGCAACCAGGATATCAAAAGCCTCTTGATGCGCATTTTCAATAAGTTTACGTATTTCACTGTCAACTAAACCGGCAATACTTTCAGAGTAATCACGTTGATGTCCGTAGTCACGACCCATAAAAGGAGCATCGCTTCCAGCACCTAACTTTATTGCGCCAATCGCTTCTGTCATTCCGTATTGAGTAACCATGGCGCGTGCCAATGCTGTTGCTTTCTCAATGTCATTTGATGCACCTGTTGAAGGATCATGAAAAATTAACTCTTCAGCTGCGCGTCCACCTAGTGAATACGCTAATTGATCAAGAAGTTGATTACGAGTTGTTGAGTATCGATCTTCATCGGGAAGAATCATTGTGTAACCGAGTGCACGACCACGAGGCATGATTGTAATTTTATGAACTGGATCTGTATGTGGAAGTGCATGCGCAACCAATGCATGACCGGCTTCGTGGTACGCAGTGACGCGACGCTCATCATCACTCATGATGCGAGACTTACGCTGTGGACCGGCCATAACGCGGTCAATTGCCTCATCCAGCTCGGCGTTTGAAATCAACTTCTTTTCTTCGCGAGCAGTTAACAATGCAGCTTCGTTGAGAACATTTGCCAAATCTGCGCCAGTAAAGCCTGGCGTGCGGCGTGCATAGTCAATTAACTTCACGTCATCACTGATCGGCTTATTTTTTGCATGCACTGCCAGAATCGCTTCGCGACCCTTGAGGTCCGGACGATCAACTGCGATTTGGCGATCAAAACGTCCTGGACGCAAAAGAGCTGGGTCTAAAACATCTGGACGGTTAGTTGCAGCAATCAGAATTACTTTTGTATTTTCCTCGAAACCATCCATCTCAACTAAAAGCTGATTGAGTGTCTGTTCACGTTCATCATGCCCGCCACCCATACCTGCGCCGCGTTGGCGACCAACAGCATCAATCTCGTCAACAAAAACAATCGCAGGTGAATTCTCTTTTGCTTGGTTAAATAAGTCACGCACACGAGCAGCGCCTACACCAACAAACATTTCCACGAAATCTGATCCCGATATGGAATAGAAAGGAACACCTGCTTCACCAGCTACTGCACGAGCAAGTAATGTTTTACCGGTTCCGGGAGGACCAAAGAGTAAAACTCCCTTTGGAATCTTTGCACCGAGTACTCCGTATTTATCCGGGTTAGCTAGAAAGTCTTTAATCTCTTCAAGTTCGGCAATTGCCTCATCAGCACCAGCAACATCTTTGAAAGTAGTTTTCGGTACATCATTACTCTGAAGTTTTGCACGCGATTTCCCAAACTGAAAGACTTTATTGCCACCTTGTGCCTGGCTCATCATCCAGAAGAACAAAAAACCAATCAGCAAAAACGGGATTATTGAGAAAAGAAAAGATACGAGCAGTGACTGTGTTGGAACTCGAACATTCCAACCCTCGGCTGGTGAATTAGAAGTCAGTGCATCGACAATGGTTGGTTCTTGCCGTGCAACATAGGATGCCTCTACCTTACTTGCACCTTTGATTGTCACCCCTGGCTTTAGAATTAAACGAATTTTCTGATCTTTATCAACTACTTCTGCTGACAACACATTTGACTGTGAAATTGCATCTAAAGCTTGAGATGTTTCAATCTGTGTGTAGCGATTTCCTGCCGCAGTTATTTGACCGAAAAGTGAAACGGCAAGAATGGCAACTAAAATCCAAAAAAGTGGACCACGAAAAATTCGACCCGCACGAGTAACAGGCTTCTTGGGGTTGGAGCTTCCAGTAAAACTCTTCGTCAGCGATTTCTTTGCCGCTGCCTTTTTTACTGGCTTCTTCGTTTCAGACATTTTTATTTCTCGTTTCTTAACTTGATCTATGAATACATGTGCTTAGCAAGCACAGCAATAAATGGAAGGTTGCGATATTTCTCATCGAAATCAAGACCGTATCCAACTACGAAATCAGTTGGGATTTCAAAACCAACATACTTAACATCAATCTTAACTTTTGCTGCCTCTGGTTTGCGCAAGATAGCAAGAATTTCTACGCTACCGACTCCGCGTGATTCAAGATTTGCCTTTAGCCATGACAGGGTGAGCCCAGAATCGACAATGTCTTCAACTATTAAAACATTGCGGCCAGTAATATCGCGATCTAAATCTTTCAGGATTCGAACAACACCGCTTGATTTAGTTCCAGAGCCATATGATGAAACTGCCATCCAATCCATTTCAACATGGCGTTGCAAAGCACGTGAAAGATCAGCTACAGCCATTACTGCACCTTTAAGTACGCCAATCAAAAGTAAGTCTTGGCCTTCATAGTCTTTATCAACGCGTGCAGCTAACTCTTTAATCTTTGCTTGTAACTCTTCTTCGGTTACAACTACGCGTTCGATATCCTTTTCAACTCCGGCTAAATCCACAAAGACTCCCCTTGGCTCAGTTACGTAAGAGCGAAAGTCTGCCCGAAAAACGCTCAACCTTCACACCACCCGGCAGATGGGATGGCCCTTGCCCGCTCCAGGCCGTAATTAAAGCCTCAACTGAGACTAAGTGCTCGGCTGAAATCGAGCCAGAAGGCGCCCCAGCGGCATAAATAGCGGCACGGATAATCCGACTGCGAATGGCACCTGGCAGCGTGGCTAGGTGCGCACAGTCCAAATCATGGAGAACGAGTTGACCTATTTCACGCACGGCCCAAGCATCGAGTGCATCAGCATCCTGACGCAATAACTCGGCGCTGCGTGCAAGAGCTTCGGAGATTCCAGGGCCAATCGTATTTTCTAGAGTTGGGATAGCCTCCGTGCGAACTCGGACCCGCGCAAAGCTTGAATCTAAATTGTGTGGGTCATTCCAAATATGTAAGCCAGTTTCACGACAGAGGTCTTCTGTTTGTTTGCGTGTAATTGCGAGTAGTGGTCGAATATATTTTCCAGTGTGCGCAGCCATTCCTGATAACGAACGCGTACCCGAACCACGTGCTAATCCCAATAAAACTGTCTCTGCTTGATCATCACGAGTATGACCTAAAAAAATTCCTGATGCATTTAATTTATTCCCTACTTCATCCAGTGCAGCATATCGAGCCTTGCGCGCAGATGCTTCAGGTCCATCTATGACTTCAACCATGACTTTCTTAACGGTTGTTTCGATGCCAAGTGTTTTCATTTGATCAACAACTTTTATTGCTTGAACAGCAGACTCACTTTGGAGTTGATGATCAATAGTTACAGCACGTAACTGGATTGCTAATTTTGGAGCTTCAAGCGAAAGTGCGTAAGCGAGTGCCAACGAATCTGCACCACCGGATACTGCTACTAAAACTACATCGCCAGCTTCAAATTTTTCCAGCCAAGTACGCACTGCACTTCGGATTAATAGTGCATTTGTGCTCATAAGCTAAGACTAGACCCGACCGCCAAATGGCATAAGCCCTTTAACGCTATAAATATTTGAGTAAATTAATCCAATTTTCTTTGAATTTGCTTCCCACATCATGCCATTTCCTGCATAAATAGTGATGTGATGAATCGTTGAAATTGTTCCTTTATAAGAGTAGAAAAGAAGATCGCCTGGTACAAGCTCATTCAGCGACACGTGTTTCGTATATCCCGAATAGAGAGCCGAGTTAAGTCGATCCCAATTCGGCCAACCGAGCCCAGCATATTTATATGCTGAATAAACAAGCCCCGAGCAGTCAAAGGAGTTAGGACCTTGAGTTCCCCATATATATGGCTTGCGTGCTAATACTTGCTTCTTTGCATACTCAACTGCTTTTAAGCGTTGGGCCTCCGTCGTTCTAATAGTTGATCGGCCTTTAAAACCAATGTCTGGCCAGATTTTTGCTTGTCCAGGAGTTTGTCCAGCTTGATTAGATTGTGCTTCTTCTAAGAGTGCAAGTTGGCGCTGCTGCTCAAGTGTCGTGCGCACTTTTCTAGCACTTAAAAGTTCTTTCATTAATTGATCTTGAATTTTCTGTAATTTCGCTACTTCTTTGGCTTGCTCAGCCTTTGCATCATCTGCAACCTTTTTGGCTGCTGCCACTTTTTCAGTAGCTTTCTGTTGCGCAATTTTTGCTTCATCAGCAGCTTGTTTGGCAGCGCGCGCAACAACTTCTGCGGCTTTAAAGCGCTCTAATGCAATTGTATTTTTAGTTCCTAGCGTACTCAACAAACTAAGTTGATCCATTAAATCCTGTGGTCCGTTTGAGCTGAGCAGAGGTTCAATGTCCGTCATGCTGCCACCTAAAATGTAAGCGTTAGATGCGAGTTGCCCAATCACTCGGTGTGCTTCATCTACTGCAGCTGCTGTCTCAGTGGCATATTTCGCTGCTGCTCGTGCTGCTGCTTCGGCAATGGCTAACTCTTGTTGAGCTTTTTTATACATTGCGGTCGCAGCATTTGCCTTTGCGGTCAGAGTTCGGAGGCTTTGATTTGCCGCAGCTAATTTAGCTGCTTGCGCATCTGCGGTTTTTTTCTTAGCTGCTTCAATCTTCTTGGCCGCTTCAATCTGTGCCAAAGTAGGTTTTGGGGTCTTCGCAATTGCTGGCGCTGCTGTGAGCGTCAGGGCAGCAATAAGAGCTAAAGAAACCGCTCCGTATTTTTTCAAATCAAAACCTCCGAGGGAAGGCCATAAGAATAAATGAGCAAACTTAGAAAAAAGGTGTAATACGTGCTGGTGTCTTCAATTAGATACATCACGGCGTACAAATAAGTAGGAGGCAATCACGGCTCCAATAGCAACATAGATTCCACCTACAAATAAGGCATGTGAGTATTGAATTCCATTTGCTGGGCCAGTTGGTGCCCCACCTGATGCAATGGAGGCCAACTGAGCACCAGGCAACCAGTTTTGTAATGAATTTTTTACGGCAATTAGTAGATTTTCAACTATTAGTAACCACAAAACTCCAAAAGAAATCGCGCTAATGGGTGAGCGAAGCAGTAGACCAAGCACCATTCCTATAGTTCCAAAGCCGATAACTGAGATAATAATATTTATAAACGTTGTAAGAAGTGCATGACGACCATCAGCACTCAACCATAAATCAGTTGAAACTTTTGCTCGAGGTGCGAGTATAAAAGATGCTGAGAGACTAACCAATGCTGAGAGAATGATCATGACTATTGCGAAAAGCTTCATCGCAATAAATTTGCCAGCTAATACCCGTAATCGCCCGGGTTGGCGCACTAAAATATTGCGGAGAGTCCCGTAGGTGTATTCCTGAGCAGTCTGTGCGGCAAAAACACAGAGAGCAATTATTCCGAGGAATCCGCCAACACTGCTAAAACCTTGTACACCACCAGCAGCAAGACTTAAAACTTCACGACCGACCATTCTTCCTCGATCTGCGTTTCCATCAGGTGAGTCTATTAATAAGAATAAAAGTGATGAAAAGAGAGCGCTGAAAAACACGACAGCACCCATTGTGCCAAGAAATAATGTTGGCCTGCGCAGTTTACGAAGCTCTGAAATCACAACGTTCCACATTATTTTTCACCTGTCATTTCAAAGAAAGTCTCTTCAAGATTAGGTAATTGTGGCGTCAACTGCGAGAGAGTGATTCCGGCATCAAATGCTGCACGGTTGAAATCTAAAGCCCAACTTGCTGGACCTTCAACATGAACTGCACCATCGCGAATAATTGCTTTATGTCCGGCCGCTTCTGCAATTGCAAGAAGCGTCACGAGTTCTGTCTCATTTGCCCCTTTAGCAATAATGACTGGTTGTTGGTTAAGCATTAATTCTGTCATTTTTCCAGTAAAGACAACTTGACCTTTTCGTAACATGACTAAGTAATCGCTAATAAGTTCAAGCTCGGATAAAAGATGAGATGAAACAAATACGGAAGTGCCTTCATTTGCTAATGAGCGCAAAAGCGCGCGTACTTCTTGAATTCCTTCGGGGTCTAAACCATTTGTTGGCTCATCTAGCATTAAAAGTTTTGGGTTTGGTAAAAGCGCCGCGGCTATTCCTAAGCGCTGCTTCATTCCGAGTGAATAAGTTTTATATTTTGATTTACCACGATCACCTAAGCCAACTTGATCGAGCAAGTGTTGAACGCGATCTGTTGAAAAGCCACCAAGTGAAGCTAGATAATTAAGGTTTTCTTTTCCACTCAGTGCTGGATAAAACGCTGGACCTTCAATCATTGCACCTACTCGTGGCAAATACTTTTCAGGATGCTGGATTGATTCACCCAATATCTCACCCGTACCACCTGTTGGTGTAATTAGACCAAGGAGCATTCGCATTGTGGTGGTCTTGCCTGATCCATTCGGACCAACGAATCCACAGATTGTTCCTAGAGGGACTTCAAAAGTTGCGTGGGATACGGCCATTCTTTCTCCGTATTTTTTACTCAAATCCGTAACTGAAATGGCGGTATTAGACATACTGCTCACTCTGCCACACTAAATGATTAAGCACACTATTGAGTGTGTTTTATGGAGTTTTGAAAGTTACGCTAGTCGGTGAAAAGTCTTTGTTTCCATAGATATCTCGAGCACTTATCCAAATGGAATAATTTCCAGGAACCGTAATTGCATTGGGAGTAATCACTTGTTGATATGTGCCATCCAATGCAGTTCCAGAAGTTCGCGTTGTCGCACCATATTCAAAATAAGCCTGCCCTGAACCATTAGCGAAGCCACCACCTTCAAGTGCAACCCAAGTCATAACGCCATCGACTCCACTGCTATCTGTTGACTTCCAAGTGATAGTAATTGGTTGGCGAGTGGCTGGGTTCCCTCCGACTACAGTGACATTTGTTGTCACTGGAGCGATTGCATCTGTTACTCCGGCAGTAATTCGGAAATCAACTGTTGTTTGCTTTGCAGGAGTACCAAACACGTCAACTCCATCAAAATACACGGTGTAGACCCCGTTGACTGCAGTGGCTGGAATTTGACAATTAGCTGTAAAAGTTGAAATTCCATTAGCAACTGAACTCAATTGACCCATGATCGGAAAACCACACCAAGTTATCCAACCTGGGGATCCACCAATTTTTATCCAGCTGCTATCTACACCTGATAAGTCACTAAATGCCCACCTAAAAGTAATGAGTGAAGCTGCAGATACAACACTTGTACTTGAAATTGCAGGTCCATTTCCATCGATTGTGCATTGACCAACGATGGGATCGGCGTTATCGAGGGCACAATAATTAGTACCGGCTCCAGGATTTAAATTGTCCGTGCCAGTACCGCCTTGTAAAGAATCATTTCCAGTACCGCCCGATAACGAGTCGTTTCCTTCTCCGCCAGTTAGTCGATCATTTCCATCTCCACCAACTAAATTGTCGTTGCCATTGAAACCAAGGATTGTGTCATTTCCTGCGCCACCATCAATTACATCTGCACCATTTGAACCACAAATTACATCGTTACCAGAAGAAGAAGTAACAGTACTTCCAATATTTCCTTGGACGACAATTACGTCATTAAAGAATGTCCCACGAATTTGTTTAGCTGAGGAGACAATCGTTGCTTTCAAACCGTTACAGGTCTGTGTTGATGCATTGGCTACAGGTAAACCAAACATGTTCATGAAAAGACTGATAGAAATTAAGGAAATTGAAGCGACAACAGATTTTTTTGCAGAGTTAGCTACTGCTGGAGTCATGCGTGCTCTCACCATGGACCAAGAATATTCCACACAAAAAAGAGCTGCAATATGAAATTTCTGGGAAATATCTGAGGACTTTTACGCTAGAAACAGGCAGATGAGGCCAGAAGAATGGCGGTGCTCTGCAACAATTAATTTATGAATACACCTTGGGGATATCGCCCACGCAATCATCGCGAAGAACCCCAGTGGGATTTGCATCTGCAAACTCATGCGATACGCAGTGGTCTTGCACGTTCAGGTTTTGGTGAGACTTCTGAGGCGCTTTATTTAAATAGCGGTTTTACATATGCAACAGCTGAAGAGGCTTTAGATTCATTTGCCGAAGAAACTGAGCACTTTTTATATAGCCGTTTCCATAATCCTACCGTTGCAATGTTTGAGCAACGACTCGCAGCGATTGAAGGTGCAGAATTCTGTGTAGCAACGGGATCAGGAATGTCTGCCATGTTTGCATCTATTGCTTGCCTGGTAGAACAAGGTGACCATGTTGTTGCATCTGCCGCCATGTTTTCCTCATGTCACGTAGTAATTACGGAACTGCTACCGAAATGGGGGGTGACTTTCGAGCTTGTTAAAGGAAATGATCCTTCTGCTTGGGCTACTGCATTAAGCAAACCAACAAAAGTGGTGTTCATCGAAACACCTAGTAACCCATTAATGGAAATCGTTGATATTGCGATGGTGAGCGAACTTGCGCACAAAGTTGGTGCAACAGTAATCGTCGATAATGTCATGGCTTCACCTGTATTACAAAAACCACTACAGCTTGGCGCAGATGTTGTGATGTATTCAGCAACAAAACACATTGATGGACAAGGTCGAGTTTTAGCTGGAGCGATTCTTGGATCCGCATCCTATATACAAGAAAAGGTGATGCCATTTACGCGCCACACTGGACCGGCGCTAAGCCCTTTCAATGCTTGGGTGCTTGTTAAATCTCTTGAGACGATGGAGCTCCGCGTTGAACGCATGGTTTCAAATGCACAAATTATCGCCGAATTTTTAGA